>JBDKGO010000007.1:0-29531 GCA_039798125.1 Bacteroidota bacterium
GAAAAACAGAGGGTAAAAATGTACTTCATAGATATATTATTTATTATGGTAATTGGTTGAGCCAAAGTATCAAAATTGAAGCCCTGACCGTTAAATTCTGCTCTAAATTATTGAAATTTCAATAATTAACTGATTTTATCTCTTTCTTGATTTTTATTGCATTTTGACCCCTATTTTTGTTGCATGGAATCCAATTTAGAAGCTGTATCTAATCAGGATATGCTTTCGTTTGAAGCATTTCGAAAAACTGTTTTAGAGGACTACCGAACTGCACTTGCAAGTAGAGAAGTGAGTTTGTTGGGTAGACGTGAAGTATTGACGGGGAAGGCCAAATTTGGCATATTTGGCGATGGTAAAGAAATCGCTCAAGTTGCGCTTGCAAAATTTTTTCAAAAAGGTGATTTTAGAAGTGGCTATTATCGTGATCAAACATTGATGTTTGCATTAGGCACATCTAATGTGGTTGATTATTTTGCTCAATTGTATGCAGACGTAGAAAATGATCCATATAGTGGAGGTCGAAACATGAACTCGCATTTTAGCACTCCATTTGTCAATGAACAAGGAGATTGGTTACCACTTGCAGAGCGATTGAATGTATCCTCAGATATTGCACCCACTGCAGGACAAATGGTGAGAGGACTTGGATTGGCCCTTGGCTCTAAATTTTTTAGAAATGCAAATTCCAATCCTGCATTTGCTGGATTAACCAATGAAGGGAATGAAGTTTGTTTTTGTACCATAGGAGATGCAAGTACATCCGAAGGACATTTTTGGGAAACCATCAATGCAGCAGGTGTATTACAAGTTCCATTGGCGGTAATTGTATATGACGACGGGTATGGTATTTCTGTACCAACAGAATTACAAACGACCAAAGGTTCTATATCAGAAGTATTGGCTGGATTTGAAAAAAAACCCGGTACCAATGGGATTAAAATTTTTACAGTCAATGGATGGGATTATGCTGCACTATGCGAAACCTTTGAAGAAGGGATTGCCTTCACGCGCGCAACCCATACACCTGTTGTATTTCATGTAAAAGAAGTCACACAGCCGCAAGGTCATTCCACAAGTGGAAGCCATGAAAGGTATAAATCTGCAGAAAGATTAGAGTGGGAAAGAAACTGGGATTGTAATAAACAAATGCGTGCTTGGTTGATCTTGAATGAACTGGCTACTGCAGAGTCATTAGATCAATTAGAGTCAGAAGTAAAACAAGATGTTCGAGATAAGAAACAAGCTGCATGGGATCAATATATTTCTCCGATTAAATCAAAAATTCAAGCAGCAGCTGATTTGGTATTTGCTGGATTAGCCCAGGATACGCCACAGTATCGCATGATGCAAGAATTGGTTGCAAACAAAGAGCCTTTAAAGAGAGACCTCTTTAGAGTTTTAAATATCGTGTTGGAGCAGGTGCCATCGCATCCTAATACAAAAGCAATTAGTGCTTTATTAGCGGATTATTATAAACAGCAAGCGCCTTATTATAGCAAGTATTTATACAACGAGGGGCCAAAGAGTGCATTGAATGTACCAGTGGTTCCAGCGGTAATGGATGCAAATCCAAAACAGTTAAATGGGTACGAAGTATTGAATCAATATTTCGATCACTTATTTGCAAATAATCCTAAAGTGGTTGCTTTTGGCGAAGACTTAGGAAATATTGGAGACGTGAATCAAGGTTTTGCGGGATTGCAAGCCAAGTATGGAGAGAATAGAATTTTTGATACAGGCATTAGAGAACAAACCATTATGGGGCAAGCGCATGGTTTAGCCATGAGAGGATTAAGACCAATTGCTGAAATTCAATACCTAGATTATTTAATGTATGGGATACAAACATTGAGCGACGACGTTGCAACCTTACATTACAGATCTGTGGGCAGACAAAGCAGTCCAGTCATTATAAGAACAAGAGGCCATAGATTAGAAGGGATATTCCATAGTGGTTCACCAATGGGCATGATCGTTCATGCCTTAAGAGGTATGTTTGTTTGTGTTCCAAGAAACATGGTGCAAGCAGTGGGTATGTACAATACATTATTACAAGGCAACGATCCTGCATTATTGATAGAGTGTTTAAATGGCTATCGATTAAAAGAATCAGTACCATCGAATATCAACGAATTTACTGTGCCATTGGGAATGCCTGAGATTATAAGAGCAGGTGAAGACATCACCCTTGTGACTTATGGTTCTACTTTAAGAATTGTAGAAGATGCAGCGATACGTTTAGCTGCAATGGGAATCGATTGCGAAGTCATAGATGTACAAACCCTTTTACCTTTTGACATCAATCATCAAATTGTTACCTCTCTTAAAAAAACCAATCGAATTTTATTTGTGGACGAAGATGTCCCTGGAGGTGCTACTGCATATATGTATCAACAAGTGATCGAAATTCAAGGAGGATATAAATGGTTAGATGCAAGTGCAAGAACTTTAACTGCTAAAGCACATCGTCCAGCATATGCAAGTGATGGAGACTATTTCTCTAAACCAAATACCGAAGAAGTAATTCAGGTGGTGAAGGAAATGATGGCAGAGTAAAGGAATGCGAAATAAATTTTTTGATTCAATAACCTTCTAGCTGTTCCGTATAACTTAAAGAGCCTAATCTAACCCTTAATGGAATTTTAGTTTTCTTTTCCAATGCTCTTTCTTGATTGCAAAAAAATCCTGTTTGCGTAGTGTAGTAATTTGGCGCAATTTTATTTTGAATGGAATAGGATGTTTTAGAAATATTTGTAACTAAAGGTGTTGTCGATTTTTTTTCTATTTTCCAATACTCTTTTGCATTTTTTACATTCAATTTTTGCGCAGAGATGGTCTGCGCAAAAATGAAACATAATATAGTGATTGCAGTTTTCGTAGTCGTTGAATTTATCCCATATTGTGAAATACCTTATTCACGTCTTCATCTTCCTCTAATCTTTCAATCAATTTACTAATATCTTCTGCTTGTTCATCTGTTACAGGTACAGTGGTACTTGGGATCCACTCTAGCTCTGATGAAATCGCAGTGATATTTTTTTCTTCCAATGCTTTTTGTAAGCTACCAAAGTCGGTGAAAGCACATCTTAAAACAATAATTGGATTGCCATTATCGTCATTACTTTCTCCTAATTCATCTAAACCATGGTCAATTAATTCTAATTCCAAATCATCCATCACCAATCCTTCTGGGTTCAATTTGAACACACCCATTTTCTTGAATTGGAAACTTACGCTTCCGCTATTGCCCATCGCACCATTGCCTTTATTAAAATGACTCTTCACATTGGCAACAGTTCTTACATGATTGTCGGTTGCTGTTTCTACTAATATTGCCACGCCATGGGGCGCATAGCCCTCGTATAAAATTTCTTCATAGTTTGATGTATCTTTTCCCATGGCTCTTTTAATAGCTGCTTCTACTCTGTCCTTAGGCATGCCCACACTTCGGGCATTCTGATAACACCTTCTTAAAGCAGGATTGTCGTCTGGGTTAGGACCACTTGCTTTCACTGCTATGACAATTTCCTTACCAATGCGCGTAAACTGCTTTGCCATACGATCAAAGCGTTTAAACATGGTCGCTTTTCTTACTTCAAATATTCTTCCCATAATTGTTCTTTTAAGTGTGTAAAAATAACACAAAAAAAATAGTCCCGAAAGTCGGGACTATTTTAATTTAAATATAAATGAGATTAATCATTCAATTTACTTGTCTTCTTACTATAAAAGAAGTAAACAAATAAACCTAAAATCATCCAAATAAAGGCTACTTTAAGGGTTTGCATGTCTAGCGCGAAAATCATTGCCAAACAAATCACAGCACCTAAGATAGGAACCAATGGCACCAATGGTGTTTTGAATGGACGCTCCATTTCTGGTGATTTACGTCTTAAGATCCAAATACCTAAGCTTACCAATACGAAAGCAAATAAGGTACCAAAACTTGTCAAATCACCTGCAACGCTTCCTGGAACGAAAGCAGCAAATAGACCAACAAATACAAATAGGATCCAGTTTGATTTATAAGGCGTTTGGTATTTAGGGTGTAAATCGCCAAATGCTTTTGGCAATAAACCATCCTTACTCATTGAATAAAAAATACGGCTTTGTCCCATTAACATCACTAAGATCACAGATGAGAAACCAGCTAAAATTGCAATGGTCACGGCTGTGGCTAACCAGCCATATCCTGTCATATAAGTTGAAATAGCATAAGCCACAGATGCTTCTCTTCCTTTTTCTGGATCCACAAAATCTGTCCAAGGTGCAACACCTGTTAACACGTGGCCAAATAAGACATAGAGAATAGTACAAACCACTAAAGATCCTAAGATACCAATTGGCATATCTCTTTTTGGATTCTTAGCTTCTTGCGCAGCAGTTGAAACGGCATCAAAACCAATGAAGGCAAAGAATACAATGGCAGCTCCACCGAGTACGCCACCCCATCCATGCTTAAATGCACCAGAATAATCTGCAATCACTTTGCCAGCACTATCTGTCACAGCAGCTTGACCAGCAGGGATCAAATATGGTGTGTGATTCTCTGGCTTAATAAACTGCCAACCTACAGCAATGAATATGATCACAATGGCTACTTTAATGAATACAATAATTGCATTCACAATAGCAGATTCTTGGGAACCTTTGATCAATAATAATGTTAAAGCTAAAAGGATAATTAATGCAGGGGCATTCATGATACCAGAGTGTGCCACACCCATGCTATCCGTGAAGCTTTCAAAAGGACTATGGCTCCATTCATAAGGGATGGCGCCTCCCGTCAGCTTGTTGAGGTATTCGCTCCAAGCGATAGAAACTGTAGCAGCTCCTAAAGCATATTCCATAATTAAAGCCCAGCCAATAATCCAAGCAACTAATTCACCCATAGTCACATAAGAATAAGCATAAGCACTACCTGCAATAGGGATCATAGCAGCAAATTCTGCATAACATAAGCCTGCAAAAGCACAGCCTACAGCTGCAATGATAAAGGAAATTGTAACCGCAGGTCCGGCCGCTTGACCAGCTGCCGCTGCTGTTCTTACAAATAAGCCAGCACCAATAATGGCACCAATGCCTAGTGCAATTAGATTACCAGCGCCTAAAGTGCGTTTTAATCCTTTTCCACCATCATCCGCCTGTGATAACATGGCAGATAAATCTTTCTTTCTAAATAAACTCATAATATAATTGGTTTCTATTTAAGTTGAAAAGTAACATTTTTTTCGCAATTATGGAGCTCTTTTTGATAAAAAAAAGGGGCAACTCAAATTTAATGGACGCCTATTTTTTTAGAACTTATGTGTTATATTGCAGCACTAAGCATCCTATGAAAAAATCGAACAAACTAACGGTATACATTGTCATCGCTATGGTGGCAGGTGCCATTTTGGGCTACTTTATTCATGAAAGTAAAGACCAAGCAACCATTGATGGTTTTGCTAAAAATATCAAACTATTGACCACCATCTTTTTAAGATTGGTTCAAATGATTATTGCACCATTGGTGTTTACAACATTGGTAGTAGGGATTGCAAAGTTGGGCGATCTTAAAACAGTTGGACGTGTCGGCGGCAAGGCCTTATTGTGGTTTTTGTCAGCCTCTTTAATTAGTTTATTGATTGGCTTGATCTTGGTAAATATATTGAAGCCAGGTGAAGGATTGGATTTAACGGTTGGGGATAGTTCTGGTGTGAAAGATTTAATGGGTAAGACCCAGTCTTTTAGTGTGATCAATTTTGTGGAGCACGTATTTCCAAAGAGCATGTTCGAAGCCATGGCCACGAATGAAATTTTACAAATCGTGATCTTTAGTATCTTTTTTGGTGTTGCTGCTGCTGCCATTGGAGAACCTGCAAAAGGATTTATTAAAGCATTGGATACGGTCGCGCATATCATTTTAAAAATGGTTGGTTATGTAATGAACTTTGCGCCTTTGGGTGTTTTTGGTGCTATTGCAGCAGTCATTGCAACAAAGGGGTTAACCATATTTTTATTTTATGGTAAATATTTATTGTATTTCTTAGTAGGCATAGGCACGCTGTGGGTGGTGCTATTAGGTGTTGGCTATTTAATTTTAAGGAATCGTGTGCCTTCTTTGTTAAAACATATTACCACACCTTTGGTGATTGCATTTAGTACTACAAGTAGTGAGGCTGTATTTCCAAAACTAACCGAAGAGTTAGAGCGTTTTGGATGTAAGGATAAAATTGTTTCATTCATTTTGCCTTTGGGTTATTCCTTCAACTTAGATGGTAGTATGATGTATATGACTTTTGCGAGTATGGCCATTGCGCAAGCATATGGTATTCATTTAGATGTGGGAACGCAATTGACTATGTTGGTGGTGTTGATGTTAACGAGCAAGGGTATTGCAGGGGTTCCAAGAGCTTCTTTGGTGGTAGTTACAGCAACTTGCGCGATGTTCAATATTCCACCAGAAGGCATTGCATTAATATTACCGATTGATCATTTTTGTGACATGTTCCGCTCTGCAACCAATGTATTGGGCAATAGTTTAGCGACAACTGCAGTAAGCAAATGGGAAGGGGAATTAACAGAACCACAACAAGTATAATTTTATATCGACTAGCATGATCACATTATTAGAAGCATTTCATTGGAGTCAATTATTACAGCCTCAATTTTATATTGAGCATGGTGGATTATGGCTGCTTTTATTAGTGGTTTTTGCAGAGACTGGATTGTTTGCTGGATTCTTTTTGCCGGGGGATAGTTTATTGTTTGTAGCAGGCATTTATTGCGCACCGTTGGCTGCAGAGATTTATGCTTCCGATAATCAATGGGTCAATTTATGCATACTTTTTATATTTATTTCTACCGCAGGTATTCTAGGTAATTATGTGGGCTATGTCTTTGGCAACAAAGTTGGTCCAACCATGTTTGATTGGAAAGAAAATCTCTTTTTCAAGAAAAAATATTTGGTCCAAGCCGAAGATTTTTATCAAAAACATGGCGGAAGAGCGATTGTAATTGCAAGGTTCATTCCAATTATAAGAACATTTGGTCCAATTGTAGCAGGCATTGTGAAAATGGATAAAGCAAAGTTCATGTATTATAATATCATCGGCTGTTTAGCATGGGTAGGAAGTATGTTGTGTGCTGGGTATTTTTTACAGTCTTGGATTTTGACTCGTTTTAATTTTGATTTGAAAAATCATTTAGAAGTAATTGTATTAGGTATTGTTGGTGTCACTACATTGCCAGTGATCATTAATGTAATTTCACATCGTGTTAAAAAAGCGTAGACCATAAATTCACTCACATGAACAATAAGCAAATTGGACTTTTTTCTTTGCCTGTATTTGTAGCTGCATTGGGCTATTTTGTAGATGTGTATGATTTACTATTATTCACTATTGTTCGTCAGCCAAGTGTACTTGCAGTTGGATCCTCATTAGAAACTATCCTTGTAGATAGTGCGCATATCATTAACTGGCAAATGTCAGGCTTATTAATTGGAGGTATTTTGTGGGGCGTCGTTGGAGATAAGTTAGGCAGACTTAAAGTATTGTTTGGTTCTATCCTTTTATACTCTGTAGCAAATATTGTTACTGGTTATGTGCAAACAGTAGACCAGTATGCTTATTGCAGATTCATTGGTGGCATTGGTCTTGCTGGCGAATTAGGAGCAGGTATTACTTTGGTGTCCGAAATGTTACCAAAAAATAAGAGAGGACTCGGTACTTCTATGGTGGCGGGGATTGGTTTATCTGGCGCTGTATTTGCTTATTTTACATTTAAGTATACACAGGATTGGAGATTATGTTATAAAATAGGAGGTGGATTAGGTTTCTTTTTATTGATCTTACGTGTGCGTGTTGCTGAGTCCTTTATGTTTGAGTCTGTTAAATTAAGCAATGCTGTGAAGGGTAATTTCTTTATGTTTTTTACATCCTACAAAAGGTTTTCAAAATACATCAAAGCTATTTTGATTGGTTTGCCAACTTGGTTTGTAATTGGTGTTATGGTGAACTATAGTAATAAGTTTGCAACTGGTTTGTATGGAGATAATTTAATTGATTCAGGCAAGTCTGTCATGTTTGCATATATAGGTATTGCGGTTGGAGACTTATTGATTGGATGGGTAAGTCAATTTTTTAAAAGCAGAAAAAAAGCCTTGTTTTTATTTTATGTACTCAGTATAGTAGGGATGGTTTTATTCTTTAGCGCCTTCAACAATAGCGATAGTAGGATGTATGCCATATGCGCTTTCTTAGGCTTTAGCACTGGTTATTGGGCCATCTTTAATCAAATGGCAGCAGAACAGTTTGGCACCAATTTAAGAGCCACTGCCGCAACCACTATTCCAAACATGGTCCGAGGCGCTTTGCCACTTATAAATTTTCTATTTTTAGACATTTTACAGAAGTCAATGGGTTGGACGATTGTGCAAAGTGGCATTGTTACAGGGTGTATCGTAATGGGTGTGACCATGCTTGCGTTTGTTTTTACAGAAGAAACCTACCATAAGGATTTAGATTTCATAGAGCAGGATCATCCTTTACCTTAATGTATATTTTCATAAATAGCAATAGTTTAAATTACTAAGCACTATGCGCCTATTATTCATCCGTTTTTCTTCTATAGGCGATATTGTATTCACCACGCCTGCTATTCGTTGCGCTAAGCAGCAGATACCAGGGGTAGAGCTCCATTTTTTAACCAAGGCTTCTATGAAAGCGGTTACTGAGGCCAATCCATATATCGATCATTTCCATTATTTCGATAAAGACCTAAATGCCACCATCAAGAATTTAAAAGCATATCAATTTGATTATATCATTGACCTCCATAAAAATTTAAGGACTTTCCAAATTCAAAAAGCGTTGGGGGTGCCTAGTTTATCCTATCAAAAACTAAGTCTTCAAAAATTTTTATTGACCAAATTACATTTGAACTATATGCCTGTTAGACATATAGTAGATCGTTCGCTGGATACTTTATCGGCTTTAGGTGTGGTGAATGATGGAAAAGGCTTGGATTATTTTATTCCTAAAGAAGCTTCACTTCCATCCAACGCATTGCCTGCAGCCTTTCAGTCTGGCTATATCGCTTTGGTTATTGGTGCTTCTTATGCTAGTAAAAAATTACCAGTTACATCACTGCAAGCACTTTGTCATAAAATACCTTATCCAATCGTACTTATTGGAGGCAAAGAAGATCAAGAACAAGGTGCAGCGATTGAAGCAATCAATCCAATTAAAATTTTCAATGCTTGCGGAAAATTTAATTTGCATACATCTGCATTATTGGTAAAGCAATCAAGGACAGTCATTTCACATGACACTGGTTTTTTATACATTGCTTGCGCCTTTCATAAAAAGACCGTGGCTATATGGGGTGCTACTTCTCCCGCTTTACAAGTGGAACCTTATTATCCTGCTGAGGCAGATTCATCCAAACAAAATGAATGGTATTATAATTCGATTGTGCCTAATTTGCCATGCCAACCTTGTTCTAATTATGGCACCAAACAATGTCCACAAGGACATTTTGCTTGCATGAAAAAACAAGATTTGCAATCCATTGCAGATAAAGCAATTGCCTACTTTAAAGAAACGATTGATTAAGCACTATTAAGTCGTCACCTACTTAAATAAATAAAGCCTCGCATTGCGAGGCTTTATTTATTTGATGCATCTAAAAAGATTACAAAGTTTTTAATACGTCGTTCATGCTTCTAACTGCATCTGCACTCTTATTGAATGCTGCTTGCTCGTCTGCAGATAAATCCATGTCAACAATCTTTTCCCATCCATTCTTGCCAATCACTACAGGCACGCCCAAACAAATATCGCTTTGACCGTACTCTCCGTTTAAGCTTACACAACAAGTGAATAATTTCTTTTCGTCACGTACGATGCTTTCCACCAATGCAGCTCCTGCAGCACCTGGTGCATACCAAGCAGAAGTGCCAAGCAATTTAGTTAAAGTTGCACCACCCACCATGGTATCATTAATCACTTGTTGTTGTTGTTCTTCGTTCAAGAATTTTGTTACTGGAATGCTATTCCAAGTAGCGTGTTTTACCAATGGAATCATAGTGGTATCACCGTGTCCACCAACTACAATGGCATTTAAGTCTGCAGGACTGCAGTTTAAATGTGCACTCAATTGATATTTGAATCTAGCACTATCCAATGTACCGCCCATGCCAATGATTCTATGTTTTGGTAAACCTGTAGACTGCAATGCTAAATAAGTCATTGTATCCATTGGATTACTAATTACAATGATGATTGCATTTGGAGAATGCTTTAAAATATTTTCACAAACACCTTTTACGATACCTGCGTTTGTGCCAATTAATTCTTCTCTTGTCATGCCTGGTTTACGTGGTAAGCCAGAAGTGATCACCACTACATCAGAGTTCGCTGTTTTGGTATAGTCATTGGTTGATCCAATAATGCGCGTATCAAAACCTAATAATGCAGCTGTCTGCATCATGTCCTGCGCCTTGCCTTCTGCAAAACCTTCTTTAATGTCTAATAATACTAATTCAGAAGCCAATTCTTTACGTGCAATATTATCTGCACATGTTGCTCCAACAGCACCAGCACCAACAACTGTAATTTTCATATATTTTAATTTTAAGTTTTGATTAGATTTAATCGGGACAAAGTTAGTTATTTGCCTCCTATTATCTTGAGTAATTCAGGTACTTTTACGCCTTGTTCATATACTTTCAATAACTGGCCATTCGCATACAATGCTACGAAAGGTGTCATACGAGGTCTAAAGAATACCGGGATAGAAAACTCTGGGTCTCTGCCCACGATCACATTGGATTGCTTATCTAAACCATATTTAATTGCAAAGGCTTTAATATCAGCCATTTCCTTGTAACTATTCCAAATAAAGAATACGGACTTAAACTTATCGGCATTTTTTGTTAATTCAGCTGCTTCGTCTTGGCAATGAGAACAGTCAGGGCTAAAAATGATGATGCAAGTATATTTGCTCTTAGGAATTTGTGTACTATTAAACGACTTGCCTGTGGTCAAATTCAAGGTAAATTTTGGTATATTTTTATCTTTTAAGAAAGGCGCATTGGGATCAATATTTCCTTGAGCCATTAAAGTCATTGAAGCAAATAAGCTTAAAATGAATAAGCTAAAAAGGGTAGTTACTTTTTTCATAATTTATTTTTTTTGTGCCATCATACGCATGGCTTTTGCGTCCTGTAAAAATCCAGAAGCAAAGATGAAATTGTTTAATAATTTATTTTGACTAAAGATGATATCTTGGTTACTGCCTTCCCATTCTTTTTTTCCTTTATGTAAGTAGATAATGTATTCGCCTATTTCCATTACACTATTCATATCATGGGTGACAACAAGGGTCGTAATATTAAATTCCTTTGTTAGATCTTGGATTAAATGATCTATCACAATGGAAGTCTGAGGATCTAAACCAGAATTGGGTTCATCGCAGAACAAATATTTTGGTTCTAATACGAGCGCCCTTGCTAATCCAACACGCTTTTTCATTCCACCACTAATTTCCGCAGGAAACTTTTCGTTGACACCTGTTAATTGAACACGTGCTAAAATCTGATTGACTTTCACTAATTTTTCGGCTTCATCTAAATCACTAAACATGTCCAAAGGAAATTTGACATTTTCTTGGACCGTCATAGAATCAAATAGGGCGTTGCCTTGGAATAACATCCCAATACTGTTTCTTAATGACTTTTTTTGAGCTTTATTTAAAGTAGTAAAATCAGCATTGTCAAATAAGACTTTACCCTGGTCTGCTTGGATTAAATCTACAATACATTTAACTAAAACTGTTTTACCACTACCACTGGCCCCAATAATCAGATTACACATACCAGGTTTAAACTGCGCACTTACATCGTCGATAATTTTTTTATCTCCAAATGCTTTGTTGATATGCTGAATTTCAATCATGAGGCTACAAAGGTACTTGTAAAGATAATAGGTCCTCAAACTGATCCGCTCTACTAATTAGTTTTGCTTCACCATGTTGAAATAACACCTGGGCGGGCTTGAATCTTGCATTGTAATTGCTGGCCATTTCGTATCCATATGCACCTGCGTTGTAAAATACCAATAAATCACCTTCTGTAATAGAAGGGATCGCTCTATCCCAGGCAAAAGTATCCGTCTCACAAATATTACCAACTACTGCATATTGCTTTGGTGGATTGTCTGGACTAGAAAGATTATCGATATGATGGTAGGCATCATAAAACATTGGACGAATTAGGTGGTTCAGGCCTGTATTTAAGCCTGCGAAAATAAACGCTCCCGAAGTTTTTAATACATTGACTTTGGCAATAAAAAATCCAGCTTCGCTCACCATGTATTTACCTGGCTCAAACCAAGCAGTAAAATTGCGTCCAAACTTTTCAGATAGTTGCTTCATCACCTTGTTCACTTCTGCTCCTAATAAAGCCATATCTGTGCCTTGTTCATCTGGTGCATAAGGCACTTTGAATCCACCACCAAAATCTAGCACTTCCACAGATGGGAAATGGGGGAGTAGGGTGTCAAACACTTCTGCAGATTTCATGAAAACGGCCACGTCTTTAATTTCACTTCCAGTGTGGATATGTAAAGTGTGAATATGTATCTTATATTTTTCTTGAATGGATTTTAATGCATCTAATTGTGTTAGTGGGATTCCAAACTTACTTTTAATATGACCTGTTGATATTTTTAAATTACCACCTGCCATCACATCTGGTCTTATGCGCACTCCAATGGCTTTTGTAGCACCAAACTTTTGACCAAATTTTTCTAAGTTAGATAAGCTGTCAATATTTACATTCACTCCTAATTCAACAGCAGTGCTTATTTCATCAAAATCCACACTATTGCTTGTATACAAAATATTGTTTGGCAAAAAACCAACATACAATGCCAGTTTCACTTCATTGATGGAACTACAATCGATATTGCAGCCCATTTCTTTAATCACTTTTAAAATATGGATATTCGTCAATGCTTTACATGCGTAAAAAAATTTCGTTTGAGTAGCCTCAAAATGCGCTTGTAAATTTTGATATTGTTGTTCAATTTTTTCTGCATGGTACACATACAATGGTGTACCAAATTTTTCTGCAGCAGCATTTAAAGAAGAATAAGTAAGACTTGCGTTCATGCTATAAAGATACGGCCAGAACTAGGTTCTGGCCGTATCAAAGTGCAATATTTTTATGAAAATCCATGAAATGGAGGGCGTCAAATATTTACGCTACTGGACTTTCAGGATTGTAATCTTCTTCGTTTGATTCCGCGGTAAAATCTCCAGTTTCTGATTCAGTATTAGGAGTATCTGCTTGTTCGTTTTCTTCGGCTAAAGCTTCAGTTGTTTGCTCAAAAACACTATTGTCTGTAAAATCTTCTGGTTTAATTACGGTCGCTTCTACAATCTGGTCTGCCAAGACTTCCTTAATCTTTGGCAAGTCATCGGTAGAGTTAATACCAAAATAATCCATGAAGTTTCTAGAAGTAGAATAGATCAATGGTTTGCCTGGAAGCAATTCATTACGACCACTAATTACGATCAATTCCTTCTCCAATAACTTTTGCATAGAATAGTCGCTGTTCACACCTCTAATGGCTTCCACTTCTCCTTTTGTAATAGGTTGCTTATAAGCGATGATGGCCAATGACTCCAATGCTGCATTGGATAAACGCTTCAAAAACTTATCGCCATTCAATTGTGCAATGGTGCTGTGGAAACTAGGCTTGGTTAAAAACTGCCATCCGCCACCGCTTTGCTTTAATTCAAATGGATAGTATTCTGTGCTATATTTTTCTTGGATTCCTTCCAAAGCAGCTTCAACTTGTTCAAGTGAAATGCGTTCTTCTAGGAAACCAAAAGCAGTATTGATTAATTCTGTGATATCATTCGCATTCAATGCTTTATCACTTGCAAAAACCAAGGCTTCGATATGCGGGATGATTTGACTTATTTCCATAATACTTTTGCTTATCCGTTTAATGCAGCTGCACCACTTACGATCTCTGTTAATTCAGTCGTAATAGCAGCTTGTCTTGCACGGTTATAAGATATTTTCAATGATTTCAACAATTCGTTGGCGTTTTCACTTGCTTTATCCATCGCAGTCATTCTAGCGCCATGCTCACTTGCATTGGCATCTAAAACAGCTTTGAATAATTGGGTGTTCAATATTTTAGGCATCAATTCTGCCACTAAAGCTTCCTTTTGTGGTTCAAAAATGAAATCTGTTTTTTTCGCATTTGCCTTCTTTGCCATTTTTGGAATAGGCAAGAATGGCTCTGATTTAAATTCCTGTGTTGCAGCGTTTTTAAATTCACTGTATACAATCTCAATCGCGTCAAACTCTTTGTTTTCAAAGGCTTTCATGGCAGCTTTAGCAGCAGCTTGAACTGTCTCGAATTTTAAGTTTAAGAAAATATCTTTAAAATCTGCATTCGTATTGAAGCCTAATTTAGTCAAACTCTCGTATCCTTTTTTACCAATATTCCAAATGGTGATTTTTTGAGTTGGATATTTTTCGGCGATGGTTGCACGTGCCATTTTTACCAAATTAGCATTGTATCCACCACATAATCCACGATCAGATGTCACTACAATCAACAACACATTATTCACTGTACGTTGTTCTGCAAGGGCTAAATTCATATCTCCTTCTAAACTACTAATGATATTACTTAACATGTCTTGCAATTTGCGTGCATAAGGTCTCATTTGAGTAATGGCATCTTGTGCACGACGTAATTTGGCAGCACTCACCATCTTCATCGCTTTGGTGATTTGCTGTGTACTTTGGGTACTTTTAATCCTGTTTCTAACTTCTTTTAATTGTCCAGCCATAGTGCTTGTTTATTAGGCGAGCAAAGGTATCATTTTTTACCCAATTTTCCCCTCAAACCCCCTTCAACTTAATTTTTTGATCCAACTGGCCTTAAAATCACCAATTCTACCCCAATTCCACCCCAATTACTTATCTTTGAAGCCCCTTGATAAACAAGGACAAACACCCAATTTTAGCGAGAATATGTTGCAAATTATCAATAAACTATTTGGCGGATCCAAAAGCGAGAAAGACGTCAAGAAAATACAGTATTTGGTTCCAGTGATCAATGGACATTTTGAGGCCTATAAAAGCCTTAGCCATGACCAATTGAGGAACAAAACCGAGGAGTTTAAATTCCGCATTAAAGCACATCTTCAGTCCATCGATCAAGTGATTGAAGAGGCTCAAAATAATGCAGAAGCCCTGGATATCGCAGATTTATTAGGTAAAGACGCTATTTACCAAGAGATAGACAAATTAAAAAAAGACCGTGATCAGGCTTTAGAACAGATTTTGTGGACCATTTTACCAGAAGCTTTTGCGGTGGTAAAGGAAGCAGCACGTCGATTTACAGAAAATGACTCATTGATTGCAACTGCGACGGATATGGATCGAGACTTGTCCGTTAAAAAAGAATATGTCACTATTCAAGGGGATCAATCTGTTTTCCAAAGTACATGGAAGGCTGCAGGAACGCCAGTGAGATGGAATATGGTGCATTATGATGTGCAGTTGATTGGAGGTATTGTTTTGCACCAAGGAAAAATTGCAGAGATGTCTACTGGAGAGGGAAAAACATTGGTGTCTACCTTGCCAGCTTATTTAAATGCATTGGCAGATGAAGGTGTGCACATTGTAACGGTGAATGATTATTTAGCGAAAAGAGATAGTGAGTGGAATGGAACTTTGTTTGAGTGGTTGGGCATTACGGTAGATTGTATCGATAAACATCAGCCTAATTCTGAAGAAAGAAGAAACGCCTACAGAGCAGGTATTACATATGGCACCAACAACGAATTTGGATTTGATTATTTAAGAGATAATATGGTGCATACACCAAATGAAATGGTGCAACGTAAGCATCATTATGCGATGGTGGATGAGGTGGATAGTGTATTGATTGACGATGCGCGTACACCGTTGATTATTTCTGGTCCGATTGGACATCAAACTGGAGAGCAGCAATACTTTCAATTAAAACCAAGGATTGAACAATTGGTTGAGGTGCAGAAAAAAGTAGCGAACCAATTTTTGATTGAAGCAAAAAAGAAAATCAGCGAAGGCAACGACGATCCTAAGGATGGCGGATTAGCTTTATACCGTGCTTTCAGGGCCTTACCTAAAAATGGCGCCTTGATTAAATATTTAAGTGAGCCTGGTATCCGTGTTAAATTACAAAAGGCCGAAAATTATTATTTGGCAGACCAACAAAGAGAAATGCCAATTGTAGACGAGGCTTTGTATTTCCATATTGACGAAAAAAATAATTCAGTTGAATTAACAGAAAAGGGTTTAGGATTAATCACTGGTTCAGGAGAAGATCCAAATTTCTTTTTATTACCAGATATCAGTGTGGCATTGAATGCAATTGATATTGATGTGCATATTCCTGCAGAACAGAAAATGCAACAAAAAGAAGCGATTATTTCTGAGTACAGTATCAAAGCAGATCGTATTCATACTGTGAATCAATTGTTGAAGTCCTATACTTTATTTGATAAGGATATTGAGTATGTGGTGATGGATGGCCAAGTGAAGATTGTAGATGAGCAAACTGGTCGTATCATGGAAGGTCGTCGTTATTCAGATGGCTTACACCAAGCGATTGAAGCAAAAGAAAATGTGAAGATCGAAGCTGCCACACAAACTTATGCAACTATCACATTGCAAAACTTTTTTAGAATGTACCACAAATTAGGTGGTATGACAGGTACTGCAGAAACAGAAGCGGCAGAATTCTGGAGCATTTACAAATTAGACGTGGTCTCTATCCCTACGAATATACCTGCAGTGCGCATAGACGAGCAAGATTTAGTTTTCAAAACCAAGCGTGAAAAATTTGGTGCGGTGATAGAATCTATCGAAGCATTACGTGCAGAAGGTAGACCGGTACTAGTAGGTACCACATCGGTGGAAGTGAGTGAATTATTGAGTAGAATGTTGCGCCAAAAAAATATTCCACACAATGTATTGAACGCAAAACAACATGCTAGAGAAGCGCAAGTGGTTGCGGAAGCAGGGTTAACAGGTGCAGTAACGATTGCCACTAATATGGCCGGTCGTGGAACAGATATTAAATTAAGCCCCGAAGTAAAAGCAGTAGGTGGTTTGGCGATATTAGGTACAGAACGTCATGACTCTCGTCGTGTAGACAGACAGTTAAGAGGTCGTGCTGGAAGACAAGGTGATCCGGGTTCTTCTCAGTTTTTTGTTTCATTAGAAGACGATTTAATGCGCATGTTTGGAAGTGAGCGTATTGCTAAGGTGATGGACTTTGCAGGCTATAAAGAAGGGGAAGTGATTCAGCACAGTATGATCACTAAGTCAATCGAAAGAGCACAGAAAAAAGTAGAAGAAAATAATTTTGGTGTAAGAAAGCGTTTGTTAGAATACGATGATGTGATGAACAAACAAAGAACGGTGATTTATAAAAAAAGAAACCATGCTTTGTTTGGTGAACGTTTGGCATTAGACCTAGACAATGCGTTTTATCAAGTGATTGAAAACTTAAGCTTCAATCATAAAACAAATAATGATTTTGAAGGATTAAAATTGGCTTTGATTGTACAAGTTGGATTAGATACCAAAATCACTAAAGAACAATTTGCTGCAGCAAAAGAAAATGACTTAGCAGAATCATTATACCAAGAAGCGGTTGCGCATTATGAGTATAAGAAAAAAGAAATGATGCAAAATAGCATCCCTGTCTTTAAAAATATTAGAACACAGGAAGGGAAGCATATTGAAAATGTCATTGTCCCAGTGAGTGATGGTAAAGCAATGTTCAATGTGCTAGTGAATTTGGATAAAAATTTAGAGACCAAGGGCGCTGCCTTAGCGACTGAATTTGAAAAGTCTATTTCGTTGAGTTTGATTGATGATGCATGGAAAGAACATTTGCGTGCGATGGATGATTTAAAACAATCTGTACAAACAGCTACCTATGAGCAAAAGGATCCATTGGTGATTTACAAAATGGAAGCCTTTGAATTGTTTAGGAAAATGGATATTGAGATCAATCATAAAATGGTGCAGTTTTTATGTCATGCGCATATTCCATTGGAAGCAAATGAGGTAAAAGAAGGGCGTCAACAAAAAACAGATCTAAGTAAGTTAAGCGCGAATAGAACTGAGGATGGAACACCAAAAGAAAACGAATACCATGATCCATCTACACCTAAGCAAGCGCCAATCACTGTAGGTCCAAAAATTGGACGCAATGATCCTTGTCCTTGTGGCAGTGGAAAAAAATACAAAGCTTGTCATGGAAAAGATGCCGCTTAATCAATACATCGATCACACAATACTGAAACCAACTTGCTTGGTGTCGGATATTCATAAAGTTTGTGAAGAAGCAAAAATGTATGCTTTTGCAGCTGTATGTGTGCCGCCTAATTTTGTAAAATTAGCAAAATCACTCACAGCAGGATCTGATGTGAAAGTGGCCACCGTAATTGGTTTTCCATTTGGTTATAGTGCCACAGAAGCTAAGATCGCAGAAATTATTTTAGCAATGGTGGATGGTGCAGACGAGTTAGATGTGGTGGCTAATATTTCTGCAATCAAAAACGGCGATTGGATGGCCATTGCAGACGAGATCAACCATATTATGCCGGTGATTCGTTCAAAAGGTAAGATGATAAAAATCATTATTGAATCTGGTGTTTTAACTGACGATGAGATTATTAAATGTTGCGATATTTATGGTATAGCGGGTATTGATTATTTGAAAACATCTACGGGCTATGCAGAAAAAGGAGCAAGTATCGAAGCAGTAAAATTGTTCAGAAAATATTTGCCAGAAAATGTGCAAATAAAAGCTTCGGGCGGCATTAGAGATTACGCTACTACAAAATTAATGATCGAAGCAGGCGCCACACGTATTGGTTGTAGTGCAGGGGTGGCTATTGTCACAGGCGCACAAGTTGATCAAACAAAAAGTAATTATTAAGCCATGTTACTCGATAAAATAAAAGCCTTAGCTGCGCAGCATCAATCGGAAAATATTGCGATACGAAGACATTTACATGCGCATCCAGAATTAAGTTATCAAGAGTTTGAAACAAGTAAATATGTTCAAGCTAAATTAACAGCGATAGGCATCCCTTTTACAGTGATTGCAACTACGGGCGTTCTGGGAATCATTGAAGGAAAAAATCCAACAAAACGTGTAATTGCTTTACGTGCCGACATGGATGCACTTCCAATTATTGAAGAAAATACAATTGATTATAAGTCCACCAATGAAGGTGTGATGCATGCTTGCGGACATGATGTGCACACTACTATTTTATTAGGTGCGGCAAAAGTTTTATGGTCATTAAGAGCTGAATTTGAAGGCACGATTAAATTATTATTTCAACCAGGAGAAGAAAAAAATCCGGGTGGTGCAAGTTATATGATTCGTGATGGCGCATTAGAAAATCCAAAGCCTCAAGGGATCATTGGATTGCATGTGCATCCAGGATTAAATGAAGGAAAATTAAGTTTTAGAAAAGGGCGTGTGATGGCGAGTGCAGACGAATTGTACGTTAGCATTAAAGGCCCAGGTGGACATGCTGCTACACCACATCAAACTGTGGATACCATTTTAGTGGCTGCACAGTTGATCCAAAGTCTACAAACCATCATTTCAAGAAATAGAAATCCACAAAATCCTTCTGTGTTGTCCATCTGTTCTATTCATGGAGGAAACACTACGAATGTCATTCCAAGTGAAGTAAAATTAATGGGCACTTTTAGAGCAATGGATGAAGTTTGGCGTTTTAAAGCACATGAATTAATGCTACAACAAGCAAAAGGACTAGCTTTAGCTACTGGTGCAGAGATTGATTTTAGAGTTGATGTGGGCTATCCAACTGTGGACAATGAACCGATGATCACAGAAGCGGCATGGAAACTAGCCGACCAATATATGGGGAAGGAAAATGTAGAAGAAACAGAAAAAAGAATGGGTGCCGAAGATTTTGGTTATTATTCACAAGTGATACCGGGTTGTTTTTTCCGTTTAGGCGTTAGAAACGAATCGGCTGGTATTGTGCATAATGTGCACACGCCGCATTTTAATATAGATGAAGCTGCCATTGAACAAGGCGTTGGTATGATGGCTTGGTTGGGGGCGCAGTTATAAATAAACTTTTATTTTAAATTTTTTTTCATGGCAGATAAGACAAATAGAGACAAATTAAGAAGAGAACAAGCCTTAGAATATCACGCTGGTGGAAGACCTGGTAAGATCGAAGTCGTTCCTACAAAAGAGGCAAAAACTCAAAAAGATTTATCCCTTGCGTATAGTCCTGGTGTGGCTATTCCATGTACAGAGATCAAAAATAATCCTGCAGACGTATATAAGTACACAGCTAAAGGAAATTTGGTGGGTGTCATAACCAATGGCTCTGCTGTATTAGGTTTAGGTAATATTGGCGCATTGGCAAGTAAGCCTGTGATGGAAGGGAAGGCTGTATTGTTTAAAATATTTGCAGACATCGACGTGTTTGATATCGAGATCAACGAATCAGATCCAGACAAGTTTATAGAAATTGTAAAATCATTAGAGCCTACTTTTGGCGGGATCAATTTGGAAGATATTAAAGCGCCAGAATGTTTTTACATTGAACAGCGTTTGAGAGATGAGATGAATATTCCTGTGATGCACGATGACCAGCACGGTACTGCTATCATTAGTAGTGCTGCTTTGTTGAACGCATTGGAATTACAAAAGAAAAAAATTGAAAAAGCAAAATTTGTTGTCAATGGTGCAGGCGCTGCAGCGATGGCTTGTATTAAATTATATGTGGCATTAGGTGCACGCTACGAGAACTTTACACTCTTTGATAAAGACGGTGTATTGCACCAAGGTAGAACAGATTTAGGTACAGACAGAAAACCATTTGCGATTAAGTCAGATAAAATGACTTTGCCAGAAGCGATGAAATCAGCGGATGTATTTTTAGGATTAAGTGTAGGCAATGTGGTGACCAAGGAAATGATTGCATCCATGCCAAAGCATCCAGTCGTATTTGCACTCGCCAATCCAGATCCAGAAATTGGATATGAGGAAGCAGCTTCTGTTCGTAAGGATATCATTATGGCAACTGGAAGAACAGATTTTCCAAACCAAGTCAACAATGTACTTGGCTTCCCTTACATCTTTAGAGGTGCACTAGATGTTCGTGCTTCTGCTATCAATGAAGCCATGAAATTGGCTGCGGTGAAAGCATTGGCTGAATTAGCAAAAACAGCTGTGCCCGATTTAGTGAACATGGCTTATAACCAAACTAATTTATCTTTTGGCCCAGAATATATCATTCCAAAACCATTGGACCCAAGGTTATTGAGTACAGTAGCACCTGCAGTGGCAAAAGCAGCAGTTGCATCAGGTGTAGCACAACAACAAATTACTAATTGGGCTGAATACGAGTTGAGTTTAAATAAACGTTTGGGATTAGACAATCAAATGATTCGTTTAATTAGTAACAAAGCGCGTCGTGATCCAAAGCGTTTGGTTTTTGCAGATGCAGAAAACATTAAAATTTTAAAAGCAGCTAGTATTATCTATGATGATGGCATTGCTTACCCAATTCTTTTAGGTAATGAAGCCCGTATTAAAAATATTGCTGCTGAAAACAATATCGACATTGATGATTTACCGATCATAGATGTTAGAAGCGATGCAATGGAAGCAAAGCGTGAGTTCTTTGGTTCATTATTGTTCCAAAAAAGACAACGCAAGGGGATCAATAAATATGAGAGCGCAAAATTAATGCGTACGCAAAATTATTTTGGCGCGATGATGGTGGAAACAGGCGAAGCAGACTCCATGTTGTCTGGGTTAACGCGTAATTATGCAGACGGTATCAAGCCAGCATTGCAAATTATTGGAGTGGATGAAGGTGTGAAAAAGATTGCTGGAATGTATATCCTTTTAACAAAGAAAGGGCCATTGTTTTTAGCAGATACGACGGTGAACATTAGTCCAACTGCCGAAGAGTTGGCAGATATTACCTTATTAGTAGCTAAAGAAGTAAGGAATTTCAATATGGAGCCACGTGTGGCCATGTTGAGTTATTCAAACTTTGGAAGTAGTGATACGCCAGAAGCAAGATTGGTCGCAGAAGCGTCTAAAATAGTAAAACAAAAAAATCCATCTTTAATTGTGGATGGTGAAATGCAGGGCATGCTTGCATTTAATAAAGATATATTGAAAGAGAATTATCCATTTAGTGATTTAGTGGATGCCGATGTGAACGTTTTAATTTTTCCAAATTTGACAGCAGGTAATATTGCTTATCATTTACTGAAAGAGATAGGTGGAATCGACGTGATAGGTCCAATTTTATTAGGTATGAAAAAGCCAGTGAATGTGTTGCAATTAGGATCAAGTGTGCATAATATCATTAACATGGCTACTGTAGCAGTGGTAGATGCTCAATTGAAAACAAGAATAGACACGACAACAGAAGTTGAAAGAACGAGCTGGTGGAAGAAATTGAAGAAGAAAAAGAAATAGTTAAAATATATCCATGGATTTTTTTACCCTTTTTGGTAAGTACTTATTGATGCTCAAGGGCATGTTTACTATGACCGAAAACAAACACATGTTTTGGAAAGAGTATATCAGGCAATGCGTGGATATTGGTATTGGGTCTTTACCAATTGTTGTTATTATTTCTTTTTTCCTAGGTGCTGTAACTACTGTTCAAACAGCTTCTCAATTAGTAAGTCCATTGGTGCCTTTGTCAACTATTGGTATCATTGTTAGAGATAGTATTTTATTAGAATTTGCACCTACTTTTTTATGTATTGTACTTGCAGGTGTGGTGGGCAGTAAGATTGCCAGTGAATTAGGCAATATGCGCGTTAGTGAGCAAATAGATGCACTAGAAATTATGGGGATCAATACAAAAAACTATTTAATTCTTCCAAAAATACTAGGTGCTATTACCACTGTTCCAATGTTGGTGGGTATCTCTGCAGTGACTGGTATTTGGGGTGGTTATTTGGTGGGTAGTTGGACGAATGTAGTTCCTGCCGAAATTTTTATCACAGGTATTCGAAAAGATTTTGTGGTACACTATATCAATATTAGTTTTTACAAATCGTTTATTTTCGCAATTATTATTAGTACTGTTCCTTCATTTTTCGGTTACTATGTAAAAGGAGGCGCATTGGAAATTGGCAAATCTGGTACGAAGTCAGTCGTAATTAGCTGTATCCTTATTTTAATTGCAGATTATATCATTGCTGCCATCGCATTATAGTAGTAACTTTAGTACAAATACAATTGTATGAAAATAAGTTTTCATGGAGCAGCACGTACAGTGACCGGTTCAAAACATTTAGTTCAATTAGTCAATGGTGAAAATTTTTTATTAGACTGTGGCTTGTTTCAAGGAATGGGACGAGACACAGATGCATACAATGCTAATTTTGGTTTTGACCCCAAGACAGTCGACTATGTTATTTTATCCCACGCACATATAGATCATACTGGGCTATTACCAAAATTAGCAGCAGAGGGATTTAGGGGTAAAGTGTATTGCACTCCAGCTACAAAAGCGTTAGTCGAAATTTTATTAGAAGACTCTGCAATGATCCAAAGAGACGACGCTAAATATAAAAATAAAAGATTGGCTAGAGAGGGGATGCCGCTAATAGAGCCCTTATACACTATCGATGACGTGAATTTATTGCTTCCAATGTTACAGACTGTTGAATATGATAAGCCTTATACTATTTCTGAACATGTAGAAGTCCTGTTTACAGAAGCTGGCCATATTATTGGGAGTGCTGCAGTGAGTCTAAAGATCAAAGAAAACACTACAACACAGACCCTCACTTTTAGTGGTGATATAGGTAGGTATCGAGATATGATTTTAAGGTCACCTGCAAAATTTCCGCCAGCAGATTATATCCTTATTGAAAGCACCTATGGCGATAAGCTACATGACTTGATTCATTCAACACCAGATGACTTACTAAAATGGATCCAACTAACTTGTATCGAACAAAAAGGAAACCTAATTATTCCTGCATTTAGTGTTGGTAGAACCCAAGAAATTTTATTTGAACTCAATCAGCTTTCACTTGAAAAGCGTTTGCCACATATACCAATTTATGTAGATAGCCCTTTGAGTATGGAGGCCACAGAAATGCTCAAAAAATTCCCTAAATACTATAATAAAAAAATACAAAAAATTTTAGAAGTAGACGATGATCCATTTGATTTTGAAGGCTTGAGGTATATCAAATCGGTTCATGAGAGTAAAGCATTGAACGAAGACATGCATCCAAAAGTGATTATCTCAGCATCTGGTATGGCAGATGCGGGTAGGGTAAAACATCATATAAAGAATAATATTAGCAACGCGAAAAACACCATTTTAATGGTGGGTTATTGTGAGCCAAGATCCCTTGGAGGTCGTTTAATGAATGGCGCAACGGAAGTCCGCATTTATGGAGAACCATTTGAAGTAAGATGTAAAATAGGCGCTATCAAAAGCATGAGTGCGCATGGTGATTACGAGGACTTAATGCAGTTCTTAGCTTGTCAAAATCCAGCAGATGTTAAACAGGTGTATATTGTACATGGTGAGCCAGAAGTGCAAGATCATTTTGCAGAAAGACTCAGAAAAAAAGGCTTCAAAGATGTGATTGTACCTGAATTACATGAGACTTGCACTTTATCATAGACATCTGTAACAACAGGATTCAATACATCAACAAAATAGTGGTGTTTAAAACAAAGTTTGTGGCGTAAAAATTTGATAGACTTGTTTTTCACAAGGATCGGTGGATTGTAAAAAATCTTTGGCCACAGTATGCGCTTGCATGGCATTGCTGTCAATTTTTGTCTCTGCAATTGATTGTATCTGATTGGTCGTTAATGACGATGAAACCCATGCTGCTGCTAAGTCTTCATTCAAAATAGTAGGCATTCTTTTTTTAACATTATGGATCTTAGCCATGAATTCATTGGCTTTTGTTGTGATGATGCCAAAACTATTTTTCACTGCTCCCGATGTATGATCGGTCCATGTATTCCAGACCCCCGCGATAAAAAATAATTCCTGATTGATTAATTGAATGCAATGCGGAAATTTGACCTTATTGACTTCCTGCCATTCAAAAAAATGGGAAGCTAGGACAAGACATCTATTGGTATGTACTAAAGCTTGCGCCACTTTGTTTTGTAGAATCCCCTCCGATTTAATATTAAGTGTGGTGTACTTTTTTCTGGATTCGGTCAGTTCTTTTTGATTTCTTACCCAGTTAGGAATCAATTCCCAATGCATCATCCCTGGTCTTAAGTGATTTTCTTGCCCTTGTTGTTCATTAAAAAGCACCGGCCAGTGCTGGTAGCTAAATCCAGATTGGGCAGGCAGCTCAATGGGGTCTAGGTCAATCTTTTTATCACCTATTTTGACGGTTTGTTTTTTGGGTATTTTAACCCCTACAACGTAACACATAATTAAGAATATAAATTGAAGTTAAATTAAATACTTATTGTAATTTTATGTAAATCAAATCCAATGAAAAAAAGTCTTCAATTATTATTGTGTTTATTCACTGGATGTATGACTATACAAGCACAATCTGTTACCGTTAAGTCTGGAGACCTAACGCAAAAGTCAGAAAATGATGTTCTTAAGACATTGTCTGGAAAAATTGCTGGAGTGAATATCCAAGGTGGTGGTGGAGCGCCAGGTCAAAGTACAAGGTTAAATTTTAGAGGTTTTACATCTTTTTATGGTAATAATCAACCATTGGTCATTGTAGATGGGATTCCATTTGATAATTCAGTCAATAATAATGGTACTGGTTTTGATGCCAACTCTGTCATGTCAAATCGATTATTTGATATAGATCCAAATATCATTGAATCCATTACAGTTTTAAAAGGTGCAAGTGCTGCAGTTGTATATGGTGCTGGAGCTCAGAATGGTGCAATCATCATTACAACAAAAGGTCAGAAATACAATAAGGCAGGTGATTTGCATACTTTGAATGCAGAAATGCAAGAAAAATACGAAAGGAGATTAAGAAGGTCAAAAGAGCGTAGTGAAAAACAAAAACATAAGTAGTTATAGTTTAAATTTGGAGAAACGTATATTATGACTATAAGTAGATCATTGCTGCTGTTTCTTTGTGTCTTATTCTCAAAGCATCTACTATCCCAAAAAACAACATTAATTCATAATGTACATATAATTGATGGAAATGCAAAGCCAGCTTACAAAGCATTTGTATTAATCCAAGACGGGAAAATCATTCAAATTGCTAATAAAAAACCAAATGCATCAATCGATCTTGAGATTGACGGTCAGGGGAAAGTTTTAGCGCCAGGCTTTATCGATTCACATAGCCATCATTTTGGAGACCTCAATAAAAACAGAGGAGGTTTATCCACTTCTAGTCAAGGTATTACAACAATTGTAATTGGACAGGATGGGAATGGTTATCCTATGGATAGTTTAGCTAAATGGATGCAAAAAAATCCTGTTGTGTCCAATATAGCAAGCTTTACAGGGCAGTCTAGCCTTCGTGCAATTGCGATGGGTGAAAATGATTTGTATCGAAATGCAACTGCTAAGGAGATTGACCAAATGAAATTGATTTTAGCTTCAGAATTAAAGAAAGGTTCCTTGGGTTTATCTACAGGATTGGAATATGAAGCTTCTTTTTATTCTAGTAAAGAAGAAGTGCTTGATTTGGCAAAAGTAACTGCAGCGCACCATGGATTATATACAAGTCACATTAGAAGCGAGGACTTGCATATGGACGAAGCAATCGAAGAAATTATAGAGATCGGCAGACAAACAAAAATGCCCGTTCAAGTATCGCATATTAAAATTGCAAATAAATTAAATTGGGGCACTGCCAATTTAATTTTAGATAAGTTAGAGGATGCTAGAAAAGAGGGTATCAATATCAGTGCAGATATTTATCCTTATACATTTTGGAATTCAACTTTAAGGGTTTTATTTCCCGGAAAAGATTTTGGTAATCTAGCAAGTGCCGAAATGGCGATCAAGCAATTATTTGACCCAAGTGCATCTTACCTAATGGAGTTTGCACCTATTCCAAGTTATAAAGGTAAATCGGTTACTGAAATTGGTGTTGAACGAAATGAAAGTCCTGCACAAGCATTAATGAGTTTAATTAAAATTGCAGAAGACTTTAAGAATGCAAATCCAAATTACTCAGGTAGTATCGAAGCCATTGCAGGGAAATCAATGAGTGAGGAAGATGTGAAAGTATTTATGGCATGGCCCGAATCCATCATCTGTTCAGACGGCAATGCAGGTGGGCATCCCAGAGGTTATGGTGCATTCACAAGAGTGTTAGGAAAATATGTCCGTGAAGAGAAAGTGCTGCCTCTTGAAAAAGCAATTTATAAAATGACAGGACAATCTGCAGACTTTTTTGGTTTTAAAGACAGGGGTCGTATAGCAGTTGGTTATTTTGCAGACTTGGTTTTATTTGATCCAAATACAGTAATTGATCAGGCAAATATTAAAAATAGCCATGCATTGTCTACTGGTATAGACATGGTTTGGGTGAATGGAACACTTGTTTATCAAGCACAAAAATCAACTGGGAAACAGCCAGGGGTATTGATTAAAAGAAAATAAGATGGAAAAAAAGAATGCAATTGTATTAACAGATGGCTTGTTGATGTCTTCGGATGCAAAGACAGCGCATGGTTTAATTAGAGGCACTGAAAGATTTAACATCATTGGTCTGGTAGATGGCGAAGCCAGTGCAGGTAAAGACGCTGGCGTTTTATTAGATGGCAAGCATAGAGGCATCCCAGTTTTTGCAACCATGGATGATGCGATTGAAGCGTTAGAAAGAGTAGATTATTTAATTATTGGTGTAGCGACAGTTGGCGGGAAATTGCCTAAAAATATGTTGGCGCTAATATATGATGCAGTCAAAAAAGGTATTTCCGTAGTGAATGGATTACATGAGTTCTTAAATGATAAAGCCGATTTAGTTGCTATAGCTGCAAGTACTGGTGCTGTATTAATTGATGTTAGAAAACCAAAATCAAGAGCAGACTTACATTTTTGGGATGGTGCTATATTTAATGTAACAGCACCCATTGTGGCTGTGATTGGTATGGATTGTGCTATGGGAAAGAGAACCACGGCGCGCATGTTAAAACAAGCTTGCATAGCAGAAGGCATGAAAGCCGAAATGATTTACACAGGACAAACAGGTTGGTTGCAAGGTGGTCAATATGGTTTTATTTTTGATTCTACTTTAAATGATTTTGTTTCTGGTGAATTAGAGCATGCCATTGTAACTTGTTGGAAGGAAACGCAACCTGATATTTTATTTTTAGAAGGACAATCGGCTTTAAGAAATCCAAGCGGTCCTTGTGGTTTAGAATTATTAATTTCTGGTAATGCAAAACATGTGGTTTTAATTTTTGCCCCTAAAAGAAAATATTTTGACAATGAAGCACATTGGGGTGAGATCCCTTCTGTTGCCTCTGAAATTGAAATCATCGAGCAACTGGGATCAAAAGTTATCGCTGTTGCGGTGAACACAGAAAACTGTACAGACGAAGAAGCTTTTGCTTTTCAAAAAGAATACGCAGCAAGTTTAGGTTTACCAGTCTTATTGCCTATTCAAGAAGGTGTGGCGCCTGTCATCCCTATACTTAAAGCTTTAATGCATTAGAAATATGAAAATAGTAGCAGTCAGGGCTTACTTAAAAAAAATGGCTTTAAAAAAGCCTTATACAATCGCCTATAATACATTTTCGGATGTAGCATTGGCTTTTTTAGAAATTGAATTAGCCAATGGTATGATCGGCTATGGGTCTGGCAGTCCTGCAGAAGAAGTTGTAGGGGAAACAACTGCACAGACTGTTGAAAATTTGAATACTTCATTTATAGCAAATTTAGTTGGAAGAGATATTCGTCATTTCCAAGAAATCATATTTCAATCCCATGTAGAATTTCCGCATTTGCCCGGCACATTAGCGGCTATTGATATTGCATTGCATGATGCTTTTGGTAAATACCTAGGTGTATCTATTGCCTCTTATTACGGACAAAAAATGAATGCATTACCCACCTCCATGACGATTGGAATTAAAGGATTAGATGCCACATTAGAGGAAGCAAAGGAATACGCTGCAATGGGTTTTAAAGTGTTTAAGGTAAAAACAGGCATAGATTTGAATGAAGATATTGAACGTATTAAAGCATTGTATACTTGCTTTGGTAAGGACTACACCATCAGGGTAGATGCCAATCAAGGATATGATTTAGAGCAATTAAAATTATTCTTAAAAGCCACATCAAGTTATCCTTTGGAATTAATTGAGCAACCATTGCCAGTTGGTCAAGAGCAAGAATTATTAAAGTTAAGCGCAGCAGAAAGAAAATGCTTAACCGCAGATGAAGCATTAAAGGATCCACAAGCTGCTTTACATTTTGCTGCAGGCATT
>JBDKGO010000008.1:0-88688 GCA_039798125.1 Bacteroidota bacterium
ATTTTGCCCCCTTTTTTTATGCGGTAAATACTCGAAAATCATCTGTAGTTAAGTTGCATTTTTGAATTCAAATAAATATACCGTTATGAAAGCAATGAAAAACAAAGTACAGTTGATTGGACATTTAGGCGCCAATCCTGAGATCAAAGTATTTGACGAAAATAAAAAACTAGCACAATTAAGTTTGGCCGTCAATGATGGATTTAAAAATGCAGAAGGGGAGTGGCAGGATGACACGCAGTGGTTTAATTTAGTCGCATGGTCCAAGCTTGCAGACTATGCTGAAAAAAATTTACTAAAAGGGCAGGAGCTTGCTGTAGAAGGCCGTTTGGTGAACAAAACGTATACAGATAAACAAGATGTCAAAAGAACAGTGTCAGAAATTGTATTGAATGAAATCCTTTTATTGAGCAAGCAAAAAAGCGCAAAAGAGGCAGAATAAATCGGTACAATTTGTATCTTTGCCGCCTATGCAAACAAACAATACTTTAAAACCAACTTTACATACAATCCTTACACCGTCTCTATTAGAACTATACGAAATAAAAGACAGTGTTGTAGTAATTATAGATGTGTTTAGAGCGACATCTACGATGGCGACTGCATTACACAATGGGGCATCAAAAATTATCCCAGTGGATTCTGCAGAGCATTGTATCGAGATGGGCAAACAAACCGGTGGGATTACTGCAGGCGAGCGTGATGGGAAAATTATTCCAGGTTTAGCCTATGGTAATTCTCCTTCTGAGTATCCTAGGTCATTTATTGAAAATAAAACCTTGGTGATTACCACGACCAATGGCACTAAGTTGTTGCATATGGCATTGAATCAAGGGGCCAAAGAAATCATCACTGGATCTTTCCCAAATTTGACGAAAGTGGTGGAATTTTTAAAAGCACAAAATGCACCTGTTATTTTGGGTTGCTCTGGATGGAAGAACCGTTTTAATATAGAAGATGCTTTATTTGCTGGTGCGGTTATTGAGGAAATAAAGGACCATTTTACCATTCATTGCGACAGCAGTTTTATGGCCAATCAACTATATAATCAAAACAAGGCTAATTTACCTGAATATATTAAAACGGTGACCCATTGGCATCGTTTGGCTGCTTACGGCTTAGAAGAAGATATGCAGTATTGTGTCACCAAGGACATCGCCCCTTCTTTACCTATTTTCAAAAGTGGCGCTTTAGTGAACCAAGGGTAGTTTTTCCCTAAAATAGCCCAAGAAGTTGTACATTTGCAAATTGCCCTTTTTACAGAGGGTAATTTGCATTTTTAATTATGGCACTACCCTATCTTGTTAAACATATCTATAGCTACGGCACTGAAGAAGTGATACGTCGTGGTAAACGCATTTTTGCATTAAAAAATATCGAGTTGGTGAAATTCGATCCAATGATTGGCAACATTCATTGTCGCGTAAAAGATGATGGGTATAGTACTTATTACAAAGTAACCATTGAAAATTTTACTTCTGCTGCTACCTTATCATTAAGGTGTGGTTGTCCATACAATTTATCTGAAGTTTGTAGACATAAAGCAGCTGCTTTATTTTTTATACAAGATTTATTGGATAAAAATCAATTGGAATACCAAGCTGCTTCTTATAAAACAACGCATACTTTACTTAGAACAAAAGCCATCGATTTAAAATCGATCAAAATGCTTTGCTCTGCTGACACTTTTGATCAGGCAGAACAAACATTAAAAACAATTCGTCCACATATTCTTTCTAGTGAAAATGAAAAAGTAGTTGCAGAGATAGATATGGATGGGAAAACGCATCACTTGATCATTCAAAAAAATGAAGAACGTTTTTTTGATACATCTTGTGATTGTTTGTCTGAGACTGCTTATCCTTTGTGTATTCATAAGACAATGTTACTATTACAATTGTTTCAATTAAAAGGCGCAGAGTATTTCGAAACCATCAGGAACTGGGACAGAGAAAAAAATAAGTTATTGGCTTTATATGGCTATAGCCTTGCAGATGATCTTAAAGATAAGTTTGAATTTACTTACCATGACAGTAAGCCATTCTTAAAGGTACTTGATTCAAGTATCCAGAGAGTAAATGGCGGAGAAGCCGTTACGAAAGCGCCCCCTATAGAACTGCATCGATTTACGGTGCCTAACAAAAAAGTGGATAGTGCCGATACGGACGACACCACTTTAAAAGGACCAGAAAAAACCATACAGCGTTATGGTCTAGTGATTCAAGAAGATGCACATGCGTATCCTTATGTTTCCTTTCATGTAGTTAGAGGGGAAGCGGATGAACTCGAAACAACCTATTTAAGTAAGGTTGAAAAAATTGATATTTTAAAGTTTGTCACACCCTATGATATGCATGAGGATGACAAAACTTTATTGCAATCGGTGAGAAAATTACAACCTGCAGAGACTTCTAAGTATTTAAATAAGAATTCGCCTTTTCAAGGCATCTGGGATACCATCGTGCATGCAGACGAAGCGAGCTTGCCCGACGAGACCAAGGATTTAATGCAGGAATACTTGCATCCAAAAATGGAAAAATTGTGGCGTGAATTATCAGAGCATCCATTTACATTTTTCCTAGGACACAATAAAAATTTCACCACAGCAAATTTAGTCAAAGCGGAATTGGCGTTTTATCCTGTTCTACCAAGTTTTAAAGTAGAGAAGATAGGGGAAGATTATACAGTGCATGCGCAGGTTGTATTACCATCTGGTCCAGTTGATTTAGTGGATAACCATGCGAAGTCTTATTATTTATTCCAACAAGACAATTTATTTTTCTATTGGAAAAACAGAACAGATCTACATTGGGTAGAACAATTTTTACCAAATGGGTATCAAAAAGTGTCTGCAAAAGAATGGCCAAATTACTTGCAGTCAACATTATTGCCTCTTTCCAAGAGTTATCATGTAGCATTGGATCATGTGACGCAAGAAAAAGTGAAAGGGGTGAAGCCTCAATTGCAAATCCTACTGAAAGAAAACGGAGACTATTTATTTTTTGAACCTTTGTTTGTCTACCAAGATATTGTGGTACAAAAAGAAGATGGGCCATCTGTGATTCAACAAGTTGGAGACAAGCTAATGATTCTAGAGCGTGATTTAGCAGCTGAGCGACAATTGATAGGAATTATTGAACAACTGCATTCTGGATTTATAAGACCTAATGAGGGCAATGTATTGGCTTTAAAAGGAGCTGAAGTATTAAAAAACAATTGGTTCTTTTTATTCATTGATACTTTAAAGGAAAAACAGATTCCTTTATTTGGTACAGAGCAATTAAAGCAATTTAAATTCAACACTGCAAAACCAACCACTCGATTATACATTAGTAGCAATACGGATTGGTTTGATGCAAAAGTAGAAATCTCATTTGGTGAACAAAAAGTGAGTATACAAGATATTAAGACGATGTTGATGAATAAGCAACAGTTTGTCCCTTTAAAAGACGGCAGCTTAGGTGTATTGCCAGAACAATGGTTGAATAAATATGCTTTGTTATTTAAAGTAGGAGAGGGTAAGGTTGATAATTTAAAATTGAGTAAATACCATTTCTCTGTATTAGATGAGTTGTATCAACAAAGAGATGAAGAGGAATTGATTTTCCAATTAGAAGGTAAATTTGAAAAGATTAGAGAACATTATACGATCGCCGATGTGCAACCACCAGCGCATTTGGATCCAATTTTACGTCCCTACCAAACCAGTGGATTCCAATGGTTGAATTACCTACACGATGTAGGCTGGGGTGGAATTTTGGCAGATGACATGGGATTGGGTAAAACCATTCAAACACTTTCCTTCCTGCAACATTTAAAAGAGAAGCAGGGTAAGTTATTGGCCTTGGTGGTATGTCCAACCACTTTGTTATTTAACTGGCAAAATGAATTGAAGAAATTTACGCCAAGTTTGAGTTTTATGATTCATCATGGCGGCACAAGAAATAAAGCAAAATTAACAGATGGCTCTGTAGAAGTGATTATCACCACTTATGGTACTTTAAGAAGTGATATCAAAAACTTTGTAGAAGTTAAATTTGACTATGTGATTTTGGATGAGAGCCAAGCCATTAAAAATCCTACGAGTAAAGTCACTAAAGCCGCATGTTTATTAGATGCTGGCAATAAGCTATGTTTAAGTGGTACGCCATTGCAGAATAATACTTTTGATATTTACGCACAAATGAATTTCTTGAATCCTGGCATGTTGGGTTCGGTGGAATATTTTAAGCATAATTTTTCGATGCCTATTGATAAGTTTGATGAGAAAGAACAAAAAGAACATTTACGAAAATTTGTTTTTCCATTTATCCTAAGAAGAACAAAAGAGCAAGTGGCAAAGGATTTGCCAGAAAAGCAAGAGATGGTATTATACTGCGAAATGGGTGCGGCACAACGTAAAATTTACGAAGCCTACAGAAACGATTATAGAGATAAATTAATGGGTTTGGTCGAAGAGAAAGGTGTACAGAAAGCACAATTGTCTATCTTACAAGGTTTGATGAAATTGCGTCAAATTTGTGACAGCCCTGCGATAATCAAAGATGAATCTTATCCAAATGAGTCGGTTAAATTAGAAGAATTAACCCGTGAGATTGCAGAAAATATTGGTGATCATAAGGCCTTGGTCTTTTCACAATTCTTGGGTATGTTGGGTTTGATCAGAGAAGCTTTAACAAAATTGGGGATTGATCATGAATATTTTGATGGAAGCAGTACCATACAAGAAAGAGAAAAAGCGATTGACCGTTTCCAAAATGATCCTAATTGTCGCGTTTTCCTAATTTCTTTAAAAGCAGGTGGTGTGGGTCTTAACTTAACTGCTGCAGACTATGTGTACATCGTTGATCCTTGGTGGAACCCAGCGGTAGAGCAACAAGCCATTGACAGAACCCACCGTATTGGACAAACTAAAAATATCTTTGCTTATCGTATGATCTGCAATGATACCGTAGAAGATAAAATTTTGAAATTGCAGGATCGTAAAAGATCCCTTGCAAAAGAATTGATATCAGATGAAGATGGCTTTATGAAATCCTTAACCAAGGACGATATCAATTATTTATTTAGTTAAGAAGAAGTCTTTATAATAAAAAGCCCCTAATGAATCATCTGGGGCTTTTTAATTTTTTGTTGCTGCTACCATTATTTCATTTCGGCTGCAGCGATATTTGCTTTTGGATTTTTTAAGAATTCTTCCTTACATCCTGCTGAGCAAAATCCTACTACCTTATTGTCATAATGTGCAGTGTCACTAATGCCAGCAGTCACTGGCATACCACATGTTGGATCTTTTTTGTTGTTCACTAAGCTGATGTCGTAGCTGATCACTGAATCTTCTGCAGCAACAGCGACACTGCTATCCATGGAACTAGTTGTTGAATCCGTTGTGGGGGTATTTACGTTACCACAAGCCATTAAAAACATACTACCACAAACGACCATCAAGCCTAAACTCGTTTTTATTGTTTTATTCATAATGAAGATTTTTACAAAGTTAGGACTTCCTTCAAATATGTGTTAAATAGGCTTTCGAAAACTAACAATAATTCATATTTAGGCTAAATTGACTGTATAGTCGTATAATAAAGTCAAATTTGCTTTTTTTAAGATCTATTTTGTCTATTTTATTGCATAATTTTGTATCCTCCATGAAACAGTGCATCCAACATAATATTTTGATAACAGCAAATACTGCTGTCACACTTGTTTTGTTCAGTCCCAATAGGCTGCCCCAATCTTCTCGACGCAGATTCTGATAGGACGAGCAGTTGGCAATTGCCCCTATCAGTGGAAAAATCCTCGAAAACATTTTATCATCATAACTTTCATTCCTTTAAATTTCAAGAATCATTGGAACAGAAAATAATTGTACGTATTGCCCACAAGGGCGACATAGTTTATGCAAATGCAATCACTGACGAAATGGAATCCTCTGCCAAAGCAAGAGGTACAGGTATCGCAAAAAGAAGTCCTGCATATGTAGCTCAAAAAATTGAAGAAGGCAAATCTGTCATCGCACATACCGAAGATGGTACTTGGGTAGGTTTTTGCTATATCGAAGCATGGCAGCATGGCCAGTTTGTGGCAAATAGCGGATTGATTGTATCCCCTGCCTATAGAAAATCAGGCATTGCAAAAAAAATCAAACATGCCATTTTTCAATTGTCTAGAGATACGTTTCCTAATGCAAAAATATTTGGTTTAACCACTGGCCTAGCTGTAATGAAAATCAATAGTGAATTAGGTTATGAACCAGTGACCTATAGTGAACTAACTGATGATGAGGAATTTTGGGCTGGATGTAAAAGTTGTATGAACTATGAAATTCTAATGAGTAAAGATCGCAAAAATTGTATGTGTACTGCGATGTTGTATGAACCAAAAAATAAATAAGCATGAAAAAAGTAGTCTTAGGATTTAGCGGTGGTTTAGATACGACGTTTTGCGTAAAGTATTTATCCGAAGAAAAAGGTTTAGAAGTGCACAGTGTAGTTGTAAACACAGGAGGATTTGATGCCATAGAATTGGCAAAAATCGAAGCACATGCTTATGCGCTAGGCGTTCAATCACATACCACAGTGCAGGCGGTAGAAGGTTATTATGATAGCATTATAAAATATTTAATTTATGGTAATGTATTAAAAAATAATACTTATCCATTGAGTGTAAGTGCAGAACGATTGACTCAAGCTTTACACATTGCTGCACATGTAAAAAAACTTGGTGCTGGATTGGTAGCACATGGTAGTACTGGAGCAGGAAATGATCAAGTGCGTTTTGATATGATTTTTCAGATCATGATTCCTGGTGTTGAAATTTTAACACCTATACGTGATTTACAATTAAGTAGAGAGGCCGAGATTGACTACTTAAAACAAAAAGGAGTGGAGATGAATTTTGAAAAAGCAGCATATTCTATCAATAAAGGTTTATGGGGCACCAGTGTTGGAGGTAAAGAAACACTCAACTCTAAAGGTCTTTTGCCAGAATCTGCTTGGCCCACACCTATGACAAAAGAAGGTGCTACAGAGGAGCTGGTAATTGGTTTCGAAAAAGGAGCGTTAGTGAACGTGAATGGGCAAGCATTTTCGCATCCAACAGCCGCGATTCAATTTATTCAATCCATTGCTGGAGCATATGGTATTGGAAGGGACATTCATGTGGGTGATACGATTATTGGTATTAAAGGCAGAGTGGGTTTTGAAGCTGCTGCCCCAATGGTGATTTTAAAAGCGCATCATGCATTAGAAAAACATGTTTTAACAAAATGGCAATTGTCTTGGAAGGATCAATTGGCACAATTCTATGGTAACTGGTTGCATGAAGGTCAAATATTAGACCCTGTAATGCGTGATATCGAAGCTTATTTATCGAATTCACAAGAACAAGTGACAGGCAAGGTATTTGTGCAATTAAGTCCTTATCGTTTTCAAATTATCGGAATTGAATCTGAGAACGATTTAATGAGTGCAAAATTTGGCAAGTATGGTGAGATGAATACAGGTTGGACAGGTGCGGATGTAAGAGGCTTTACCAAAATATTCGGTAACCAAGTTGGTATTTATCATCATGTAAAAGAAGGCAATCAAAAATAAACAAACGCAATGCAAAAAATACATATTGGAATCATTGGAGGAGCGGGATATACAGGCGGTGAACTACTGCGTGTACTATTGCGTCATCCCAATGCAGTAATTACTTTTGTACATAGTACTAGCAATGCAGGGGAATTGGTCAGCAATGTGCATAGAGATTTACTAGGTGATACAGATTTAATATTTTCAAATGAGTTAAATCAAAGCATAGATATTTTATTTTTATGTTTGGGTCATGGAGATGCAAAAAAGTTTTTAGCTGCTAATTTGATCAATACAAATATTAAAATCATTGACCTATCACAAGATTTTAGATTAAGCAAAGAGGCTGTCATTGGTGATAGAACATTTGTATATGGATTACCAGAATTACAAAAAGCGTCCATTCAAAAAGCGCACAATATTGCCAATCCAGGATGTTTTGCTACAGCGATTCAATTAGGTTTATTGCCATTGGCTGCGAAAAACATTTTAACGGTTGTATACACGACAGGTATAACAGGTTCGACTGGTGCTGGACAAGGTTTATCAGTAACCAGTCATTTTAATTGGAGGGCGAATAATATCCAGGCATATAAAACATTAGATCATCAGCATCTACATGAAATTGAACAAAGCTTAGCACAATTGCAAGGAAATCAGGCTGCTCAAGTGCACTTTGTGCCTTGGAGAGGCGATTTTACAAGAGGTATTTTTGTGACTTCTGTCATTAGTACAGATTTAACGATTGATGCATTGTATGCGATTTATGAAGCCTATTTTGAAGGACATGCATTCACTTATGTTTCAAGAAATAAGATCGATTTAAAACAAGTGGTGAACACCAATAAATGTTTGATTCATATTGAAAAGCAGGGCAATAAAGTAGCCATACATAGTGTGATTGATAATTTATTAAAAGGTGCTGTAGGACAGGCGGTTCAAAATATGAACTTATTATTTGGACTAGAAGAAACAAGCGGCTTACAGTTAAAGGCAACTTATTTTTAAACAATGCTTAAAGTCAAGTAGGATACAACAAGCAACGTAGTGTCACTAAATATATATTAATTATGTCCTTATTCAATGTGTACCCATTAAATCCTATCTCTATCACCAAGGCCGAGGGCAGTTGTGTATGGGATGATCAAGGACAGGAATATTTAGACATGTATGGAGGCCATGCAGTCATAAGCATTGGGCATACACATCCTCATTGGGTGAACAGCATTAAAGATCAATTGCACAAAATTGCTTTTTATTCTAATTCAGTGATCATGCCAATTCAAGCGCAATTAGCAGATGCTCTGAATGAAATAAGTGGAAAAAAAGGGTATCAACTATTTCTTTGCAATAGTGGCGCAGAAGCAAATGAAAATGCAATGAAGCTGGCATCCTTTCATACTGGACGAAAAAAAGTGATTGCTTTTAGTAATGCTTTTCATGGAAGAACTTCTTTAGCAGTAGCAGCAACCGACAATCCAAGTATTGTTGCGCCCGTAAATGAAACCAATCATATTATTTTTTTACCCTTCAACGATGTAACAGCATTACAAGCATGTTTTGATGAGCAAGGTGATCAAATTGCGGGAGTGATTATTGAAGGCATACAAGGTGTAGCTGGTATTCGTGAAGCAAATGATGCGTTTTTACAATCGATTAGAAAAGCTTGTAATGAATTTGGTGCTGTTTATATTGCAGATAGTGTTCAGTGTGGATATGGTAGAACTGGTCAGTTTTTTGCACATGATCATGCTGGCGTTAATGCGGATATCTATTCTATGGCAAAAGGCATGGGCAATGGTTTCCCAATTGGCGGTATTTTAATTGCACCCCATATTCAAGCAAAGTTTGGTATGCTTGGCACTACTTTTGGTGGAAATCCTTTGGCTTGTGCAGCTGCACTATCTGTCATCGAAGTGATGCAAAATGAAAACTTAATAGAATCTGCTAAAAAAAATGGAGACTATTTAATACAAGCCCTTCTAAAAATTGAAGGTGTAAAAGAAGTGAGGGGTAGGGGCCTGATGATTGGATTTGAAATGGAAACATCTTTAAGTGAGGTCCGAAAAATCTTATTAAACGAATTTAAAGTATTCACTGGAGAAGCTAAACCGAATGTGATTCGATTATTGCCTTCTTTAGCGATCACAAAAAGTGATATCGATTTATTTTTATCAAGATTGCAGGATGCCATTTTGTATATTCAACAAAAGACAAACTAATTAGTGCCAATGAAACAATTTATAAATGTTAAGGATGTGGCTGATATCAATGCATTGGTGCAAAAAGCATTGGCCTATAAATCGGACCCTGTAATCGACAAGCAATTAGGGGTAGGGAAAAGACTTGGTTTGTTATTTTTAAATCCAAGTTTAAGAACTAGATTGAGCACACAGGTGGCCGCACAGAATTTAGGAATGGAAGTAATTACTTTTAATGCAGACAAGGATGGATGGGCTTTAGAATTTTCTGAAGGGGCCATCATGAATGGAACTACTGTAGAACATATAAAAGATGCTGCCCCAATTTTAGGCAATTATTTTGATATTTTATGTATCAGAACTTTTCCTGGACTCCTCAATCAAGCGGATGATTATTCAGAAAAAGTACTGAATCAATTTATACAATATGCAGGCATTCCTGTAATTAGTTTAGAGTCTGCAACATTGCATCCTTTACAATCATTAACAGACATCATTACTATTAAAGAATCAATTGAATTGAGTGGGGCATTCAAACATAAAAAACCAAAAGTGGTGTTAACATGGGCACCACATATTAAAGCGATTCCTCAATGTGTATCAAATAGCTTCAGTGAATGGATGAATAGTTGGGGCGAGGCTGATTTTATCATCACGCACCCCCAAGGCTATGAATTATCTGAAGCATATACAGAAGGTGCAACCATCTTACATGACCAGGATCTAGCACTCAAAGATGCCGATTTTGTATTTGTGAAAAATTGGAGCGCTTACCATGAATATGGTAAAGTATTGTGCTCCGATGCTAATTGGATGTTAACGAATCAAAAATTAGCAATCACCAATGATGCAAAAGTGATGCATTGTTTGCCTGTTAGACGTAATGTTGAATTAAGTGATGAAGTTTTAGATGGACCAAATAGCTTGGTGACCAAACAAGCATCTAACAGAGTCTGGGCTGCACAAGCGGTGTTAGCCGAAATTTTGAAAACAATAGATACGGTTCAAAAAAAGTAATAATTTACACAAATGGAATCATTGTATGTCATTAAAATAGGAGGCAATATTGTTGACAATCCAGCATTGTTAACTGCATGCCTTAATGCTTTTGCTTTTATTGAGGGGCATGCTATTTTAGTGCATGGTGGGGGAAAATTAGCCACAAGTTTGGCTAAGGATATGGGCATCGAACAAACAATGATTGAAGGTAGAAGAGTGACAGATGAACAAACGCTTAAAATTGTTACTATGGTTTACGCTGGTAACATCAATAAAAATATTGTAGCACAGCTTCAAGCGACTGGAGTAAATGCAATTGGATTAACAGGCGCGGATGGTAATTTAATACAAGCACATAAAAGAATACATGAAACAATTGACTTTGGTTTTGTTGGAGATGTAGATACCATCAATAAAAATTTAATACATTCATTGATTAGCAATGGCATGAAATTGGTAGTAGCACCCATTACACATGATAAACAAGGTCAATTATTGAATACCAATGCCGATACTATTGCACAATCTATTGCAGTTGCAATGGCTGATCAGTATAAGGTTCATTTGATATATACCTTTGAGCAAGAGGGTGTCTTATTTGATATGCAGGATCCTAGTTCTGTCGTTGCAAATATGGATCAAACAATGTACAATAGACTAAAAGCAGAGAAGCGCATCTTTGATGGTATGTTGCCTAAAATTGACAACGCTTTTTTGGCTTTAGCAGGCGGTGTAATTTCGGTCATAATTGGTAAAGCTGAGCAATTGAATGCATTAATAAAGGGCAATGCAGGTACTACAATTAAATTATAATGTCAGTAAATAACAATATACTATCAACAAATCCTGAAGTAAAATTGCTTCAACAAAAAGCAATACAATTGCTCAAATCATTGATTGCTATTCCTTCATTTAGTAAAGAGGAGTCTGCTACTGCGGATTGTATTCAATCATTTTTCGATAAAGAGCAAGTGCAATGTAATAGGGTAAAAAATAATATTTGGTCAAAGAATCTTCATTTTGATCCATTAAAGCCAACTATCTTATTGAATTCACATCATGATACGGTGCAGCCTAATAAAGGGTATACATTAGATCCATTTGCACCCATTGAACAAGATGGTAAGTTGTTTGGATTAGGCAGTAATGATGCAGGCGGATGTTTGGTTAGTTTACTAGCGACTTATTTATATTATTATCACAAAGAAAGCTTGTTGTATAATTTTGTTTTTGTGGCATCGGCAGAGGAAGAAATTTCTGGCACTGAAGGCATTGAATTGGTTTTAAAAGTGATTCCAAAAATTGATTTTGGTATCGTAGGAGAACCAACTTTAATGGAAATGGCTATTGCGGAAAGGGGTTTAATGGTTTTAGATGTGGTGACTATTGGCAAAGCAGGCCACGCTGCCAGAGAAGAAGGAGAAAATGCTTTGTATAAAATTTTGCCAGACTTAAATTGGTTTAAGACCTATGCTTTTGAAAAAATCTCCCCTTTATTGGGTGCAGTTAAAATGAGCGTGACTGTAATAGAGACAGATAATAAACAGCATAACGTAGTTCCTTCTACTTGTAAAATGGTAGTAGATGTGCGTGTAAACGAATTGTATACATTCGAAGAAGTACTAGATACCATTAAAAAAAATATTAGTGCAACAATCACCCCACGTAGCTTAAGGTTACGTTCTACTAGTATTGCCTTAGATCATATATTAGTGAAGGCGGGACTAGCATTGGGCAAGGGCTATTATGGATCAGTCACCACTTCAGATAAAGCATTGATGCCATTCCCAACCTTAAAAATGGGGCCTGGTGATTCTGCGAGAAGTCATTCGGCAGATGAATTTATTTTTACACATGAAATTGAATCCGGTATCATTACGTATATTCAATTACTTGAAAACATTTTATCTTATGAGTAAGCTTTGGCAAAAAAACAACCAGACCACTGCATCGGTGGAGCAATTCACTATAGGTAAGGATCAGTTAATGGACCAATACCTTGCTGCTTATGATGTCATGGGATCTATTGCACATACTACAATGTTGTCGGAAGTAGGGTTATTGACAAAAGCCGAGCAAGTGCAACTTAAAAATGCCTTATTAGATATTTATACAAATATTCAAACAGGTCATTTTACGCTTGATGCTGGTGTAGAAGATGTCCATTCACAAGTGGAATTATTACTGACACAAAAGCTGGGTGATATAGGCAAGAAAATACATAGTGCAAGAAGTAGGAATGATCAAGTACTTGTAGACATCAAATTATTTATGCGCGCTGAGATTACAAAATTAACTGTGTCTATTCAATCATTTTTTACTTTATTACAAACAAAAAGCGAAGCACATCAAGCAGATTTATTGCCAGGATATACCCATTTGCAATTGGCTATGCCTTCTTCATTTGGATTGTGGTTTGGCGCCTATGCAGAGAGTTTGGTAGATGATATGACGATGCTACAAGCAGCGTATAAAATCGTCAATAAAAATCCACTAGGATCAGCTGCTGGATATGGATCGTCTTTTCCAATCAATAGAACAAGAACAACAGAATTATTAGGTTTTGATACATTAAACTATAATGTAGTGTATGCTCAAATGGGTAGAGGCAAAGCAGAGAGGGTGACTGCAATGGCCATGGCAAATGTTGCAGATACCTTAGCTAGATTAAGTATGGACGCATGTTTGTTTTTAAATCAAAATTTTAGTTTTATACAATTTCCAGAAAGCCTAACAACTGGATCTAGTATTATGCCGCATAAAAAAAATCCTGATGTATTTGAACTAATCCGTTCTTATTGCAATCGCATTAAAGCAATGCCCAATGAGATCATGATGATGACCACAAATTTACCTTCTGGTTATCATAGAGATCTTCAGCTTTTGAAAGAACATTTATTTCCTGCTTTTGCAGAATTGAATCATTGTATCGAAATGGCGTCTTTAATGATTGAACATATGGAGGTCAAAAAAGAGCTATTAAATGATCCAAAATACCAGTTTTTATTTAGTGTTGAAGAAGTCAATAAATTGGTTAATGATGGTATGCCTTTTAGAGATGCCTATAAAAAAATTGGACTGGATATTGAGTCTGGCAAGTTTACATATAGCACCGAAATCAAGCACCAACACGAGGGAAGTATAGGAAACTTATGCAATCCACAAATTGCTGCTCAAATGGATTTGGTTATCAAGGGTTTTGGTACCGAAAAAGTTGCACAAAGAATTCAGGATTTATTGGCATTATAAGGGGATTCTGATGTATTTTTGAGGTCTAAATTTGAATATCCAAAAGATGAAAAAAACAATATTTTTAGCCTTAGCCACTACAATAACCGTAACAAGCTGGGCACAAACTAAACAATTGGCTCCATTGAAGCCTACTGTAGCAGTTAAGAAAGTAGTAACAAGCAAAACTGTTGCAGCTAAACCTACAAGTACAACTGTGGTTTTTAAGAATTCAAAAGACAGTGCTTCTTATGCTTTAGGTTTAAGAATTGGACAAAGTTTAAGATCACAGGGCTTACAAGATGTCAACGTTGCGATGTTCAACAAAGGGATGGCTACTGGTGTAAATGTTAAATCATTAATTCCAGATAGCTTATTAGATATATGTATTAAAAACTACCAAGATAAAATGAGTACAGAAAAAATCGCTATCAATCGTGCAGCAGGCGCTGCATTTTTAGCAGAAAATGCAAAAAGACCAGGTGTGGTTCGTTTAAGCAATGGCTTGCAATATGAAGTTATGGTTGCCGGAACAGATACCGCTAAGCCAACTTTAAAGAACACCGTTAAATGTCATTACCATGGTACTTTAATCACTGGTGAAATATTTGACAGTTCAGTGAATAGAGGAGAGCCAATTAGTTTCCCATTAAATGGCGTGATTAAAGGATGGCAGGAAGCTTTACAGTTAATGACTGTTGGAAGTAAGTGGAAGTTATTCATTCCTTCTGAATTGGCTTATGGCGAACGTTCTGCTGGACCAGTGATTGGACCAGGATCTACTTTGATTTTTGAAGTGGAGTTATTGGGTATACAATAATATTTGTAATACATCATTTATAATACAATACACTTCACATCTATTTGTGGAGTGTATTTTGTTTCATAGCCTTTTCAATTTTTATTATGCAAAAGATTTTTGTAGTCATCCTTTTAAGTATAAGCGCATTTGCTTGCACCCCAAATAATGTCAAAATCAGTGCGACGATTGGTCAACAGATGGATAGTGCTGGTATGCAAGGAAGTTTTGCTTTAATGGAAAATAGTAATGAAGCATTTACTGTTTTTAATTTATCCGCGTATAAGGATACTGGGTATGCGCCTTTGAATACATTTTTTGCTTTACCGATTTTAATTGGTTTTGATCAAGGTCAACTTAATGCAGACACCAATACTTGGGTATCGCTAGATTCAACTTTGTATTATCATCAATTGGTACAACAAATTGGTAGAACGACCATTTTACAAGAAATTGATTCTATACATTATGGCAAAGGGATTGTAAGTGCGAATATGGATGGTTTTTGGAAGGATGAATCCTTATTGATTACTGCAGACGAACAGCTTGGCTTTATCAAAAGATTATACTTTAAAGGCTTGCCTTTTCAAAAACGCAGTCAAGAGCTTTTCAAAAAAATGATTTTAAAAGAGCAAAACTCTAATTATCAATTAAGTTATTTAGTGGCGACCGATACTGCGCTTGGAAATCAAGCTTGGGTACTTGGATATATCGAAGAAAACTTACATCCTTATTTCTTTGTATTGCATACAAGTGCAACAGATGGAAAGGACTTGAAGAACAGGAATGTTAATTTATTAAAATCTATATTGGTTAAGGAAGGCTTCTTCAAAGGAGTTCGTTAAATTTAATCACTATTCATTATTATAAGCAAGCTTTATGCAATACTATTCTGAATCATTGACATCATATAAGCGCATCCAAACAAGACCAGTAAAAGTGGGTAATCTAATAATTGGAGGTGGTCATCCTGTTCGTGTTCAAACCATGACCACCACAGACACCATGGATACTGATGCCACTGTAGCGCAAATCATTCGATGTATTGAAGCTGGTGCAGAATTGGTTCGTGTAACAGCTCCTAGTAAAAAAGAGGCAGAAAATTTAGCCAATATCAAAGCGATCCTGCATTCAAAAGGATATACTACGCCATTGGTTGCAGATATTCACTTCACACCGAATGCAGCAGAAATTGCAGCAAAGATTGTAGAAAAAGTGAGAGTGAATCCAGGTAATTATGTAGACAAAAAGAAGTTTGAACAAATTGATTATACCGATGCGGAATATGTAGAAGAAATTGAACGCATAAGAGAGAAATTTTCGCCCCTTGTACTTATTTGTAAAGAACATGGCACTGCAATGCGTATTGGTACCAATCATGGTTCATTAAGTGATCGTATCATGAGTCGTTATGGTGACACAGCGATTGGTATGGTGGAGAGTGCTATGGAATTTTTGAGAATTGCAAGAAGTTTGGATTACCACCAAATTATATTGAGTATGAAATCAAGTAATCCTCAAGTGATGGTTCAAGCTTATCGATTATTGATTCAACAAATGCAACAAGAGTTCAATGAATTATATCCTTTGCACTTAGGCGTAACAGAAGCTGGTGATGGAGAAGATGGAAGAATTAAAAGTGCGATTGGTATAGGTACCTTATTAGAAGATGGTATTGGTGATACCATTAGAGTGAGTTTAACAGAAGACCCTGAACTGGAAATTCCAGTTTGTTTGGACTTAGTTAAAAGATACAATCAGTTGTCAGAAGTGAATACAGCAATGGTGGCTGCATTGACACAGTTGCCTTATAGTCCTTTTGAATATGTAAGACGTAGCACAATAGCTGTTAAAAATATTGGCGGCAAACAAGTGCCTGTGGTGATTGCAGACCTAAGTCATCTTCCTACTATTCAAACAAGCGATTTAGTTGCGATTGGTTATACCTATGATGCAGCTACCGATAAATGGGCAATTTCTGATGCTGCCGCAGATTATGTATTTATTGGGCATACGCCTTTGGATTTTAACTTGCCTGGGACCCTCAGCATTGTGGCAAGTCCTGCAGTTTGTGCGGTTGCCAAGAATATCGAAAAATACCATCCAATCATGGATGCTGCTTCTTATATCAGTTTAGATGCAAAACATCCGCATCTTAATTTTGTACAAATAGATTGTTACAGTGATCTTTCACCTATAGCAGATGAATTATTATTACAAATTGCAAAAGATCCTTCTGTGGTGTTATGTTTGAGTAGTCAATGTAATAATGCCATGCAAGCTGTGAGAAGAATGGCTATTCAACTAATGCAATTAGACATCCGTCAACCCATTATTTTAGTGACGGATAGCCAATGGAAAACGACGGACGAACATTTAATTCATTTTGCAATAGAAACAGGTGCATTGTTATTAGAAGGTATTGGAGACGGTATTTGTTTGGGATTGAGCAAAGATGCCTATGATGCAAGCGTGAACGGATCGAATGTATCTGGCCGTAATTATTTTAACAATGCGAGTATTGAACAATTATTAAATACAACGGCATTCGGTATTTTACAAGCAACTAGAACTAGGATTTCTAAAACTGAGTATATTTCATGCCCAAGTTGTGGTAGGACATTGTTTGAGCTACAAGAAACAACGGCTAAAATTAGAGCAGTAACCAATCATTTAAAAGGCTTGAAAATAGCCATCATGGGCTGTATCGTCAATGGTCCTGGTGAAATGGCAGACGCTGATTTTGGTTATGTAGGAAGTGGGGTAGGTAAGATCACTTTATACAAAGGTAAAGAAGTGATGAAGCGTAATATTGATAGCAATGTGGCAGTAGATGAATTGATTTTATTACTAAAAGAGCACAACGCTTGGATTGAGCCAAGTAAATAATTATTTTATGTATTCCATTTTCTATGCAATTTTTTATTTGATCTCATTGATTCCATGGCCTGTGGTTTACCTATTAAGTGATGGAGTGGCTTTTTTATTGAGAAAAATTTTAAAATATAGACTGGATGTGGTGCACCATAATTTAGCCATTGCTTTTCCAAATAAAACCATCCAAGAGCGGAATCAAATTGCAAAAGAATTTTATCAAAAATTTTCAGACTCATTTTTTGAGACCATTAAATTGATCTCAATGTCTGATGCCAATTTTAAGAAGCGATTTACATCCAATGCGGAAGTGCTGAATGACTTATATCCTACTGGACAGAATGTACAAATTATGGCGGGTCATTTTTTCAATTGGGAATTTGCCAATTGGGGTGCAGCCAAATATGGTAAATATCCTTTTATTGGTGTTTATATGCCATTAACTAATCGATTTTTTGATCGTTTGATTTTAGATATGCGCAAAAGATATGGGAGCATCATGATACCAGCTACCAATTTTAAAAATCAATTCCATCAATATGCAACCAAGGGAAAATATGCAATGGCATTAGCGGCAGACCAAAATCCTGGTAATCCTAATGCTGCTTTTTGGATTCCATTTTTTGGGCAATTAACACCATTTGTGAAAGGTCCAGAGAAAGGTGCTAAATTAAATAATACCGCTCAAGTCTTTGTACATTTTTATAGTACAAAGCGTGGTCATTATCATTCACATTACGAACTCATGACGACTGTCCCTAATTATTTTAAAGACGGACAATTAACTGCACTGTTTGTAAAAACCTTAGAGGATAAAATTAAAAAAGAGCCAGCTAATTATTTATGGAGTCACCGTAGATGGCGCTATCCCTATGATGCGGCGACTTATGGGCATTTAGTAGTGGATTAATGCTCTAAAAAAGAATCGGCATTTGGGTCTTTCTTGGGAGATGCAACAATAGTGAATTTATTTTTCAAAAATTCTACTGCGTCCCATCCATCCTGCACTATTCTAATATTGTGTATTCCTTGTTTTTTCAATACAGAGGCTGCAAGTAATAACTGTTTGCCTAAATCATCTATAAGATAAATATTAAAATGTTCGTCTAATTCCGACATTGCACCTGGGTCACCAAATTCAATCAATGGAAGATTGATGGAGTCTTTAATATGCGCTTTGTCATAGACCTCTTCGGTACGAATATCTAAAATCATTAGGTATTCGTCGAATGGAATATCCATGGCGAGTTCATCCACCTCTACTTCAATGATTAAATCTATTTTTTCTCCTGCTGCTGTCCAGGTTGAAAAACCACCTTCTAAATAACCTTTCACCTGGGTATATCCTAGCAATTCAAAACGCTTTATCAAAATCTCTTCTGTACCTTGATCGCAGACTAAAATTATTGGACAATCCTGTTCAATAATTTTGAGGGCATTCAATGTTTTGATTTCGTCTAAAGCAACATGGATGGATCCTGGAATGTAACCTTGTAAAAATTCAGCATCAATTCGTGTATCAATAATTTGTACTGATTCATCTTGAGATAAAGATAAAAATTGAGCTAAGCTTAAAACCATATTATCCAACTAATTGTTCTACAAATTGGTTCACTTGCTCAAGACGATTATAGTCCACCATATAAAAAATGAACTTTCCTTCACGCACTGTAACAACAATTCCGGCTCTTCTTAAAATGGCTAAATGCTGCGAGGCAACCGATTGTTCTAATCTAAGTTTTACATAGATCTCGGTTACGGTCATTTTTTGATGCTCGTCAATTAGTTTTAAAATTTGTTGACGAAGTTTGTGATTCAGTGCTCTTAAAATCATAGCAGCTTTTTTGCTATGGATTAAATCCACTTTTAATGGTGTGGCACCATTGTCTAATTGTAGCAAGGATAATGATTGATTCATGACAAATTACATATTGGGGGTTATGAATTGTATTACAGTGTAAAGTTAATGAATAATTAATACATAATATTTTTTAATATGTTAAATTTTTCTAGGCAGGATGTACACTTCTTTTAGATAATTTGGACCCACATAGGCTAAGTTCTCAAATTGTCCTTCGGTCCATTTTGCCATCGCCAAATCAAGTAGCACTTGGCTCGAGTAATTTCCATCTAAGTAAGTTACTTCAACTGTGGAGGTAAAATCCTTTGTTTTTAAATGTCCGTTCCCGATACAAATGGTGGGTTGTGGGATTAAGCTATCCCATTTTGTCTGATCTAGCACCAGGGCCTGTTCTGGCAGGATTGGGCTGAGTGATGCATCATAGATGGCGCCAAAAACCTCCATCCTCCTTGCATCTATCATTGAAAAAATTTGGGTCGAGGCATCTATTTTTGTTGATGAACTTTGAATAGCAGCAGCTGCTAAAACCTTCAAAGTGGACAATCCTATAAGTGGCTTTTCTAAGGCATAGGCCATTCCTTTTGCAGTGGCTAGCCCAACCCTTAAACCTGTATAACTTCCAGGCCCTAATGTCACTACAATAGCATCTATTTCGGTCATCGCCATTTGTTGCCCCTCCAACATATTGGCAATAGCTACTTGAATAAAGCTGGCATGGCTATGCGTCTCCTTATTGGTCAACTCGCCGATGATCTTGCCATCCTTGCCTAATGCCACGATGGCTTCTTCCAAAGCAGTGTCTATGATTAAAAATGTAGCCAAGTCATAAATTTATAGTGCAAAAATAGGTTGGATTTGCCCAAAAAATTAGAAATTGCAATTCTAAATAAAATATATGTCTAAACAAATCATCCAAAGTAATAAAGTACCTGCACCTATTGGTCCTTATAGTCAAGCTGTGATTGCCAATGGTTTTTTATTTGCTAGTGGTCAAATCGCTTTTGATCCAGCTACTGGCGACTTGGTTTTATCGTCTATCGAGGCTGAAACCACACAGGTGATGGAAAATATCAAAGCTATATTAGAAGAGGCGAACATCAATTTTGAGCATATTGTTAAGACGAGTATATTTTTAAGCAGTATGGATTTATTTGCTGCAGTGAATCAAGTATATGGCAGTTATTTCAGTGCTGATTTTCCTGCACGTGAAACGGTGGCTGTGAAAACATTACCTAGAAATGTGAATGTTGAAATTAGCATTACGGCTATTATTAAATAAGTGTGAACTATGCGTACTATTTTATTTTTCTGCTTTATCATTTTTTCGGGACAACTGATTGGACAAGTTTGGACTAAATATGACAGCACCATGAAAATTGGTAAAGCTGGTTATAGAATTTCCTGTTTAAATAGGTCACCAGAAAAAAATGTTTTGAATATTAGGCCAATAGGATTTAAATCTGATTCTAGAGAAGCATCGATAGAATTGAAGGCTAGGGTATTTGGCGCTGAAATTGATGATTTAAACAACGATGGATTTCCAGACTTGATTATTTTTATTGAAGATGCTGCAGGTAAAAAAAGTATTTTCCCAATTTGCTCACAAGACAATGAAAGAATTGCACCCATTTTATTCCCCGATATTTACAATGATATGGAATTAAGTAAAGGCTACAGAGGGAAGGATGAATACAAGCTAGTAGAAGGTGTTTTATTTAGAAAGTTTCCTGTGTATCCTGCAGATACCACTATCAAAGAGCCAACCAATAAGATTAGACAGTTGATGTATCGTGTGGTACAAGGTGAGCGTGATTCTTGGAAGTTTAAAATGTTTAAACAATTTGAATTAACCGCCAACTAATATCCAGCAGCAATCATTATTTTTCCTACTGCTTTTTCGTTGCCCAAATCGTCTCGCACAAAGATTAAATATATACCCGAAGCAACTTTTTGCTGATACTGATTTCTTCCATTCCATATGGCTTGACCTCCAATTGCCCTAGTTTGCATCATGAGTTGCCCATTGATATCTGTAATTTTCACTAAGGCATTGTTCACTAAATTTTTGATCAAAATAGGCCCATTGTAATTTGGTGCAATAGGGTTTGGATAAATTTTTATTGCAGATTGTGTCGCTGAGGGCTCGGTGGCATTTCCTTTATAGCTGATGATTTCATTTTTTGTAAAAAAGAATACATCTCCTTCGCTTGGCTCAATGCCAATGGATAAGACCGTATTACTTGGAAGTGGACTATTTTCTGTAGTAAAATGTTGAAGTACTTCAGTACCATCCTTGCTAATTAACCATGCACCATTATTGGTACCAATCCATTTTCTATTGCCTCCATCTATACTGATGCAATGAATGGTTTCTCTTTGAAATAAATAACCATTGAATCCATTGCTCTCTACAATTGGTATATAGGCATCGCATGCATCATTAATTGAATTGCATTGAAAAATGGCAATACCATAGTCTGTGCCAACCCAAATAGTACCATCTTTATCTTCAGCAATAGCAGTGACTTCCATACTTGGTAAATTACCAGATCCTTTTCCGGTATTTAATTGCCTCCAATTTTCTTTGCTATTTATTTTTTGAAATAATAAAACACCTTGTTGCTTTGGCCCGATGATCCAGCTCAAACCATTATCGCCCACTACTATTTTTTTAAAATTGGTGGCGCTAAATCCTTGTTGTATTGGATAACTATTCCATTGGTTGTTTTCTTTGATAACCACACCAAATCCTTCTTTCAATAGCGCAAAAGTACCATCTGTTTTTTGTTGTATCGATTTAATTGCACCATTGGGTGGATTCGGAATCGTTTGTTCTATTGTTTTTTTGTTGCGATCATAATTAATTAATTGATTGCCCATGCCAATCCACCAACTTTGATCCTTAGGATCTATGGATAAGGATTCTACAAAATTGATTTTTATATTTTCAAGTTGTGAAAAATTAGACCATCCTTTTTCATTCAAACTGGAGAGCCCATTTTTATCAGCCCCATAGCTCATGAGTAGTTGTTTGTCTGAGAAAGCAATACTTCCATATGCTGCACTTAATGGACCGCCTAACGCAAACCATTTTGATTGATCACTTTTTTCATAAAGCCCTTTTTTTGCGTCTGCTACCCAAATAGTATTACCGTCCTTAAGTATTCCTATGGGTTGGGCCAATATCGTAGAATCTACAAGTACTGTGTTGGGTAGATTACTATTGAATTGAATCAATGCGCCATTGTTGACATAGGATACGCCTGCCAAAATTCGGTCTTCATCCACAGTAATCGTCTCAATAGTACCTGATGTGATTTGAAAACTTGCTATATTGGTTTTGTAAGGATAAATTTTTTGTTGGTTGTTAAAATACAGTTGGTTTTTAAATACAAACATATTTTTTATTCCAGAAACACCCATTGTATCTTCTTGTATCCAACTACTATTTTGGTCTACTGTATTGGACCAGATCCCATTCTCTGTTAATGCAAATAATTTATTTTGATGGACAATTGTTTGCAGGACTTTTACTGTTTTACGATTGTTATTTGGGAAGTAGGTGGCTTTAATTTCTTTTTTTAATAAGTCTAAGACAACGATTCCGAAATTACAGGATAGGTAGGCCTTATTATTAAATACAATTAAGTCGTTAATGGCTTTATCGGCGTATAAATTAGACATTTGAATGTCGTCAATCAGGGTGACTTGATCTCTCTGTACAATATCAACACGACTATTTTTATAAACAATGACAAGTTGATTTTCGATGGGGTGCCATGCGATTTTATGAATCCCTATTGCATGTAAACCAGTTGTGGTATTGAGATAGGTTGTTTCTTTGTTGGCATCAATTTGAATAATTTGATTTGCTGCTACAACATATAGCTGATCCCCTTTGACGATTTGCCCGATTGACTCATTGGAAAAATGCGCACGCCATGTGCCAGTTGGGCCTAATTGCCATTGTGCATGCAAAGGCTTTGCAGTAAGCATCAAACCAATCAATATCAGAAACCATTTTTGCATCTTATTTTTTTATCGATTGATAAATTTGTTCTTGAATTTTTGCTCTAAGGTTTAGCGTGCTAAAAGCTTTATTATCTCTTGTTGGGTAAACCCTATTAGAAAGAAATACATACAAAAGTTGATTATCTGGGTCTGCCCAAACACATGTTCCAGTGAATCCTGTATGTCCAAACACGCTAGCTGGAGCACTTAAGCTAGGATAAGGATCTTTTGAACTGGCATTGTCTCTTGCAGTTTTATCAAATCCAAGCCCTCTTCTGCTAGTTGGTGATTGGTAACTAGTAAACAAATTGATGGTGGCCGGTTTTAAATAGCTTTGACCATCCCATTGTCCACCATTCAATAGCATCATATATAATTTTGCAATATCAGTTGCATTGCTAAATAAACCAGCATGTCCTGCGATGCCGCCCATCGTAGAAGCACCTTCGTCATGAACAGAACCTTGAATGAGTTCTTTTCTAAAATAATTGTCTAATTCTGATGCTGCAATATTGGATTTGTCTGCTCTTTCAAGTGGTAAAAATCCTGTACTGCGCATTTGCATTGGACCATAAAAAGTTTTTGTACAATAATCCTGGAGGTTCATCCCTGTCACTTGCTCAACGATATTACCTAAAAAAATAAAATCATTGTCACTATAAACGTATTTACCTGGCGCAGTTACTGGGCTATTCAATATTTTCATTCGAATACTATCCATCCAATGATTGGCAAGGTATTTACCTGGGGTCACCATTAATTGGTGTGTCGCATCTTGAACGGGAACAATCCATTTTGAATTGATACTACCGTCTGGGTTTAAAAGTGCTTCGTAAAATTTAATATAGGGGTACAATCCAGCTTCATGTATCAACAAATCCTTTAAACGAATTGTTGCTTTTGCATTCCCAACTACCCAAGGTAAATAATCACCAATTGTTTTTTCAATATCTACTTTACCTTCCTCCACCAATTTCATAATCGCAACAGTTGTTGCACTTGTCTTTGTCATAGAAGCAAGGTCATATAAAGTGGCATTCGTCACTTGGGGACTTTGCGCTCCAGCAATGGTACCATAGCTTTTATTGAAAACAATTTGATTGTCTTTTGCCACTAATACCTGACAGCCAGGTATAGCGCCTTTCAGAATGGCATCAGCAACAATGGAATCTATTTTTACCAGCTGCGTCTGATCAATAGTTACTGGAGGAACTTCTGATGCTAGAATTTTTTTTTTAATAAGGCTTCAGAAAGCGTTCCATATTTCAATTCAGGACTGATGGTTACTGGCAAAGTACCACTTGCTTGTAATTTGCCTTCAAGCCATTTTTGTACAGCCGCATGACTGTATTTTGTATCTTCAAAAGCAAATAAAATATTATTGATTTTGCTAAAATCTCCAACAGCATAAGGGTTACCAAAAATTAGATGGATCCAATTTTCATGTCCCTTTTCATTTAAGAATGCTAAGGTGGCTGCTGGTATTTCAAAATGATTTGCTGGTCTTCTGCTATATCCGTGAAGGCCAACAAGCACTTGATCAAATGCTTTTAAGCTATCATTGATCATTGCCAATTCATTGGCGTCTTTACCAGTTGTATAGAAAACCTTTACGCCATATGTTTTTGCGATTGAAGTTGTAAATACATTCGCAGATTTTGCATTAAAAGCAATATAAGCAGTCTTATTATTTAATGCAGGACTATTTGTAGCTCTTAAAAAAGTAAGCGATTGTTCTGCCATTTCTGCATTGATAGTACCAACTGATTGATTCAAGTCTGCAACAATATTGTTGGTATCAATTTGTTGTGGGATATTCAAACCATACTTGTATTTTGCCGTCAAGATTTTTTTAACTCTTGCATTGATATCTGAACGCTTAAGTCTCCTTTCTTTAATAGCTGATCTGATTTTTTGGATGGATTGCCCAAGATCGCCTGGTAAACATAACATATCGTTTCCTGCAAGAATGGCTTGTACATTGGCTTCTCCTTGTGGAAAATAATTCGCAATCGCCTTCATATCCATTGCATCCGTTACACTAATGCCTTTAAATCCTAACTCTTTTTTCAATAATCCATTCACTGCATTAGGAGAGATGGAAGTGGCATATTTTGGTCTATCATCAATTGCAGGAACCGATAAATGCGCTACCATGATGGATTCAATGCCTGCATCAATCAATGCTTTGAATGGGACAAGCTCAAGGCTATCTAATTCCGCTTTTGACTTATTAATGACAGGTAAATCATAATGAGAATCTACATTCACATCACCATGTCCAGGAAAATGTTTAGCAGTGGCCATGATACCATTGTCTTGCATACCTTTCATATACGCAATACCTTGTTGAATCACCTGTGCCTTACTCTGACCAAAACTACGATCATTGATGACTGGATTGGATGGATTGTTATTGACGTCAACTACTGGACCATAATTAATTTGAATGCCCAATCTTTTTAATTGTGCTGCAATCGCCGCACCCATTTGGTACACTGAATTGCTTGAAGCAAATGCGCCCATCGAAAGTTGTCTTGGAAAAGACTCCACACTGTCCAAGCGCATACCTAATCCCCATTCTGCGTCAATGGCAATGAATAAAGGGGTTTTAGCAATACTTTGATACGCATTGGTTTGCATGGCTTGTCGAACAGGACCACCTTGAAAAAAGCAAAGTCCACCTACATTGTATTGTTGAATTAAGTTTGCAATTGAGTCAATTTTATTTTGTGACCAATTGCTATGAGCTCTAATGACCATCAACTGGCCAATCTTTTCATTTAGGTTTAGGGCAGAAAATTGTTTTCTAACCCATTTTTTTTCACTCATTTTTTGTGCCTGAATGCTAGTAGTCAATCCAACCAATAATAAACTGCCCAAGATTACTTTTTTCATATCGAATTTATATACGGCAATTTAAGGATAAAAAAAGGCTTACCGATGATTGGCAAGCCTTTTTTTAGCTATTTTTTATGAGCGTTGCTTCAGAAACAACAGATCCTTATGCTTCTGTATTTTCCTCATCCAATTCTGGTAAGGTTGGGGTCACATTATGTTGTTGTAATTGAGCAAACCACTTCACCATTTTCTTCATATCGCTCGCATATACACGCTCAAAATCCATGTTAGGGAATACTTTCTTAAAGTAAGCTTGAGTGGCTTTTGCATCTTTTTCATTAGGGAGCGCCTCTTTTGACTTACCCATTGCAATAAACACCTCTGCCAAAAACACATTCTCTTTGGTTGTAAACACTTCAATGCTCTCTAAATGAGAGAATTGGTAGGCTCTAGAACTGATGAATTGGGTGGCATTTGTCTCTAAGGATCTAGCGATTGCACCATCACTTTTGCTGGTTAATAATTCAAATAAACCTGACATGCCTGAAACGGAAATCAATTTGTTATACTCCATGGGTTCTAGTCTTTTTTTAGGAACGCAAAATACGGAAAAACCCTCAATTTTCATTTTTTAAACTACCTTTGTTTATCATTAAAAATCAAGCATATGCCCGGTTTTGAATTATTTGGAGCAGAAGAAAAGAAAGAAGTAAATGAAGTCTTAGAGACAGGTATTTTAATGCGCTATGGATTTGATGGTCCAAGAAAAGGAATTTGGAAATCCAAGGAGTTAGAAGCAGCCGTTTGCTCGACTTTTGGTTCAACATATGCACAACTTACCTCTAGTGGAACAGCCGCTTTGACTACAGCCATGGCGGCTTTAGGTGTAGGTGCAGGAGATGAGGTGATTATGCCTTCATTTACATTTGTGGCAAGTTTCGAAGCAATCTTAAGCATGGGTGCCATCCCAGTTTTGGTGGATATTGACGAAAGTTTGACTTTATCACCCGCAGCAGTGAAAGCAGCTATTACGCCAAAAACAAAATGTGTGATGCCTGTTCATATGTGTGGAAGCATGGCAGATATGGATGCATTGGTAACTATTTGTAAAGAACACAATTTAATTTTATTAGAAGATGCTTGTCAAAGTATCGGGGGTACTTATAAAGGAAAGCACTTAGGAACCATTGGACATGCAGGCACATTCTCTTTTGATTTTGTAAAAACAATTACTTGTGGAGAAGGTGGCGTCGTGATGACCAACGATAAAGAGGTATATACAAAGTCGGATGCATTTACAGACCATGGGCATGATCATTTAGGAGTAGACAGAGGGGCAGATTTACATCCTGCATTGGGGTATAACTTTCGTATCAGTGAATTACATGCGGCGGTGGGTTTAGCACAAATCAAAAAATTAGATACTTTTTTAGCGATTCAAAAAAAGCACAACCAAATTTTACGTTCTTATTTAGAGCAAGTGCCAGGCATTCAATTTAGAGTGGTGCCTGACCCAGCTGGAGATAGTCATAGTTTCTTAACTTGGTTCTTGCCAAGTCAACAACACACGGAAAATGCGATTGCTGCATTCAAAGAAGCCGGCATACTTGCTGGTAATTTTTATTGGTACGGAAACAACTGGCACTATATCAGAAAATGGGATCATTTAAAAAATGCAACCAGTTTATATCCTTTATCCGAAGCGCAACAAAGCGCATTGATTGCATTACAAAGCACCGATTTTTCTAAGAGTGATGCAGTAATGAGTAGATGTATTTCAACCGCAATTAGTTTAGTTTGGACAGAAGCGCAAGTGCATGAAAAAGGCGCTGCATTTCTTGCCGTTTTGCAAAAAGTAGTTGCATAAGCTAAGGTTATGGCACTAGGACAATCCATGCAGCAAAGACAATTACAAAGATTGTCGCCTCAGCAAATCCAATTGATGAAATTGTTGCAAATTCCTAGTGCGCAGATTGATAGAAGAAAATCCCGCTTTAGAAGTGGATGTTGCTTTACTCGAATCCGACTTTACATCTCCAGAAGAAATGAATGATGAATTGTTGCAGGATATGCATGAAGACGAAGAAGCAGTGCCTGTAGATGAATTTGAGATGAGCAACGAAGAATTAAGTGAATACAGTTATGACGATGAAGTAGCAGATTATAAAACCAGAGACGATTTTTACCCTGAACTTGATCATGATAAAGTGATTCCGATTAAAGCGGAAATGAGTTTACACGAAGTGTTGATGGATCAATTAAGTATGCTTGCTTTAGATGATAGAGCGTTTAAGATTGCAGAACAAATTATAGGTAGTTTAGATGACGATGGTTATTTAAGAAGGGCCATGCAGTCAATTGCAGATGACTTGGCATTTAAGCAAAGCATGTGGGTTGAGGAAAAAGAAATTGAACAAATCTTAAAACAAGTCCAAGCATTTGATCCAGTTGGTATTGCTGCAAGAGATTTAAAAGAATGTTTATTAATTCAATTACGCAGAAAGGGTGAAGGGGAGTCAGCACATTTGTCCGATAGTAGAGGAAAATTATATTCCGATGATGAAGCTAGAAAAATTGCCATTCTTATTTTAGAAAAATATTTTGAAGAGTTTACAAAAAAGCACTACGATAAAATTCAAAAGAGTTTACATTTAGATGAATCTGGGATGAAGGAGGTATTGCATCAGATTCTTACACTCAATCCAAAGCCAGGTGCGGAGACGAGCTATACGAATGAGGCAGAAATGTATATCATTCCTGACTTTACAGTACTAATCAACAATGGTAAATTAGAATTAACCTTAAATAGTCGCAATGCACCTCCATTGGTAATAAGTGATGATTATAAGTTAATGTTGAAAGAATATGAGGGCGGGAAAAAACAAGATAAGTCACAAAAAGAAGCGGTCTTTTTCATTAAGCAAAAGATTGATTCAGCAAAATGGTTTATCGAGATGATCCTGCAAAGACAACAAACCTTATTGTTAACGATGAATGCAATTTTGGATTATCAGTCTGCGTTTTTCTTGAGTGGTGATACTACAACTCTTCGTCCAATGATTTTAAAAGATATTGCTGAAAAAACCAATTTAGATGTCTCCACCGTGAGCAGGGTGGCCAATAGTAAGTATGTACAAACCGAATTTGGCACCTATTTATTAAAGTATTTCTTTAGTGAATCATTAACCACAGATAGCGGTGAGGAAGTAAGTACAAAAGAGGTAAAAGCAATCCTAAGGGAATTAATAGAAGGGGAAGATAAATTAAAGCCATTGAGTGATGATGAGTTGACCGATCAGTTGCAAGAGAAAGGCTACAATATTGCAAGAAGAACAGTCGCAAAATATAGAGAACTTTTAAATATACCAGTCGCTAGACTTAGAAAAGAATGGTAGTTAATACAAATATGGAAAATTCCCAACCCAAAATCGTAAAATACATAGCACATTTATTGTCCTATGTTTTGCATCCGCTTTTTATCCCTACCTATTTTTTTCTTTTTTTAATGCAAGTGTTGCCATTTGAATTTGTGGGCATTTCGGAATGGCAATTAAAAATGCGTTTATTTAGCGTCGCCTGGTTGACAGCATTTTTTCCTGCATTTGCCGTATTCTTATTATGGAGATTAAAATTAAGCGATAGTATTTTTTTAAGAACACAAAAGGAAAGAATTATACCTTATGTGATCACCATGTTTTTTTATTGGTGGATGTATTACCTCAGTAGAAATTTCACAGACCAACCCATTGCTTTAAAATTCTTTTACTTAGGCATATTTGTGGCAAGTGCGATTGGCATGACGGTGAATAATTTCATGAAGGTAAGCTTGCATGCAATGGGTATCGCTGGTTTGACGACTGCAGTTATTTTAGTGAGTGTATTTTATCCAGTGAATAATGCAGTTTGGGTACTATTGGCTATACTTTTAACAGCATTGGTCATTAGTGCAAGATTGGTTGTAAGTGACCATACAAAAAAAGAATTAGTGGTGGGGTTGTTCATAGGAGTGCTCACTCAGGTGGCCGCTTATTTGTGGGTAGTTTAAATTAAAAAATTATATCGTATGTGGTATCGTTTAGGACAAAATATTTTAAAGTATAAAAAAACCTATTTGTTTTTTATACTCCTTAGTACGGTTGTAATGGGTTATTTTGCTGTACAAATTAAATTAAGTTATGAGTATACCAAAGCGATACCTTCGGACAATCCTAAATTTATTGTCTACAACGAATTCGTAAAAAAATATGGTGTAGATGGAACGACTGTTGTCGTAGGTTTTAAGACCGACCGTTTTTATACAAAGGATTTCTTTAATCAAGTAGATGCTTTGCATAAGTCGATTAAGCAAAATAGTGCAGTCGCCGAGGTAATGAGTATTCCAACTGCCTACACGATTTCAAAGGACAGTGTCGATACCAAGTTCAACGCTGCAAAAATATTTCATGCACCATATACATCGGATAGCGTATTGCTTGCAGACCGAATGATTTTTGAGAACCTGCCTTTCTATCAAAATTTATATTACAATCCAGATAGCAGTAGTTATATCATGGCGATCTCATTTATTGCCGATTCTATCAATAGTATTTCCAGAACCAAAATCATAGGATCGATTCAAAATGAATTAGACCGCTTTAGTCAATCTACTAAGACGGAAGTGCACATAAGTGGTTTACCTTTTATTAGAACCATCATGGCAGATCGTATCAAAAAAGAAATGCTATGGTTTTTGATTGGGTCGCTTATTTTATCAGCCATTACACTATTGGTTTTCTTTAGATCAGTTTCTGCTACCATCATGAGTTTGGCGGTGGTCTTAATGGGCGTAATATGGAGTTTAGGTACGATGGTGTTATTGGGACAAAAGATTACTTTATTAACCGCATTGATTCCGCCATTGATTGTGGTGATTGGTATTCCAAACTGCATCTACTTTTTAAATAAATACCACACGTCTTACAAGGAAACAAATGACAAGGATAAAGCACTTGTGCAGATGGTTGGCAGGATGGGGGTAGTAACTTTATTTTGTAATATCACTGCGGCCATTGGTTTCTTTGTATTTGCATTAACTAAGAGTCCGTTGCTTAAAGAATTTGGCTGGGTATCTGGATTGAACATTATGATTTTATTTTTCATAAGTTTATTTTTTATCCCTCCAGTACTCTCATATTTACCAGCACCAAAAGCCAAGCATGTTCGTTATCTTGACAATCCATATTTAGAAAGGATATTGGTTAAGATAGAACGTTGGGCATTTACCCACACCAAGTGGGTCTTTGGAATGACCATTCTTGCAATACTGATTTCATTGGTAGGTGTTTTACAAATTAAAAAAGAAGCATTTATTGTAGATGATTTGCCAAAGCAAGATAAATTGTATACCGATTTAAAATGGTTTGAACAACATGCGGGTGGGGTGATGCCTTTAGAAATACTAGTAGACACCAAAAAACCAAATGGTTTAATCAGATCCATCAAGCCTTTAGAACAAATAGACGAGTTCAATACCTTCCTGTTAGCGCAACCAGAATTAGGTAAGCCATTGGGTTTATTAGAAGGCATTAAATTTGCTAAGCAAGCCTTTTATGATGGAGATAGTTTATCCTATGCAGTGCCAACAGGAACAGAAATGGCATTCATCGGCCCTTATTTTGCAAGTGCAGCTCCAAAAGAGGGTGTTAAACCATCGGCCAATAATCCAGCACAATTATTGAATAAATTTATTGATACTGCTAAGCGCCAAACAAGAATCAGTGTGAATATGAAGGATATTGGAAGTGCTAAGCTTCCAGTTTTATTGCAAAAGATAGATAGTGCATCTGTCGCTATTTTTGATACCGCTAAGTACAATGTAGTGATTACAGGTAGTAGTGTCACATTTTTAGAGGGAAGTAATTTTATTGTAAAGGGATTGGGAGAATCTATATTCTGGGCCTTTTTATTGATTGCAATTTGTATGATATTCTTATTTAGGTCTTTCCCTATTTTAATTTGTTCTTTGATACCTAATATAGTGCCTCTATTTATTACAGCAGGTATTATGGGATGGACGGGTGTTGCTTTAAAGCCATCTACCGTATTGGTATTTAGTGTGGCATTGGGTATAGCAATAGATGTGACCATTCGTTTTTTAGTGAACTATAAGCAGGAATTGCCGCATTTAAATTTTCAAGTGCATACCACATTGGTGCAAACAATCAAGCATACGGGAATTAGTATCATCTACACCTCTTTAGTATTGGTAGCTGGATTTATTATATTCTGTTTTAGTGATTTTGGCGGAACAAAAGCATTGGGCTGGTTGACCTCGATCACTTTAGTGGTAAGTACACTCACGAACTTAGTATTACTACCAGCCCTAATAAAATCCTTTATTAAGTCAAAGTAAATTTGATAAAACATTGAGTCATACATAAAAAAACAGCGCTAAGTAAATGAAGCGCTGTTTTTTTAAAACGAATGCACTTAAAGTATCCTTCGATATTTTGATATGCTAAGGAAGCAATTGTTTTAATGTGTTTTGTAAAGCACTACCTCTAAGGTCGGTTGCAATAATTTTTCCTGTTGGATCCAATAGTACATTGAATGGAATGCCTTGAATTTGGTAGGTATTTACAACAGTACTTTCCCATTTTTTTAGGTCACTAATTTGTATCCAATTTAATTTATCTTGCTTTACAGCTTCTAACCAATCTTCTTTATCATCATCCAATGAAACCCCAAGAATGGTGAAATTTTTAAGTTTGTATTGCTCATATGCAGCAACCACATTTGGATTTTCTCTTCTACAAGGTCCGCACCAACTAGCCCAAAAGTCAACCAATACATATTTACCTTTTAAGCTACTCAATGTGATGATTTTGCCTGATGCATCTTGTAATGCAATTTCTGGGGCCATTGAACCAACTGTGATGGCACTTGCTGGACTAGCAGCCTGCACTTGGCCATTTAATATAGTCACAAATTCAATGAGTGGTTCGGCTTTGGTTTTTTCGGCAACTGCCTTCGCCATTGCTAATACCTTATTAATTTCCATGGATCTTAAAGCCATACCTAAAGCGAAATAAATAAGCGCTGGGCTGTTAGAACTGTTGATGGTATTTTCAACATGATCATTCAATGCTTTGATCTTTTTATCTTTCTGTTGTTGTAGATAAAAAATAGTACTGTCTTTGCCATTGCTTTCTTGCAAATTATCTAATGCGTAAAGCGTCGAAAATAAGGAAGAATCTTTTGACCTGTAGGATTTCATGTATTGAATCATTGCTTCACTATTAGGAGAGCCTTTGACAGTATAGCTAGCAACATTGGTCGCATCAGCATTGATCTGTATTTGCTCCTCATCATTGATAAAGCTAATATCTAAGTCATCTCCGCTACTTAGTCGGTAGATACCTTCTTGTTTTGCAATGAATTCAAAATTGTATTTTCCATTGGCATCCAGTGTGATAGAGTCCAATGTAACGATTGGCTTTCCTCCGTATGGAATTTCTTGCAACAGCAACGGTTTGTTAGCTGCATTTTTAATGGTTCCAGAGATACTATAACGCGCATCTTGGTTTTTGCCTTTACATCCTGGTAGTATGAAAACCAAAAAACCTAATAACGCGATGCTTATATTTTTTATCATAAAATAAAATTTCTAATTTGATAATATTGCTTCTAAAATTTTTGTTGTTTTTTGTGGGTCTGCTTGGCCCTTACTCATTTTTTTTACTTCTCCAACAAATACACCAATGAGTCCTTTTTTCCCTTTTTTATAGGCTTCTACTTTGTCTGGGTGCTTGCTAAGTACTTCTTGTATCCATGCGGTCAATGCACCTTCGTTGCTATTTTGTAACAATGCATTTGTATTAGCAAAGTTAGTGGGAGATACGCCATCTTTTAAAACTGCTGGCAATACTTTTTCTGTTGCTACAGAAAAACTTAATAATTGTTGATCTACCATTGCCAATAATTCAGAAAGCTTTGGTAACAAAGGGATTAAATCGCTATAAGTTTTGTCCTGTATATTCAAATAAGCACGAATTGGGCCAATGATAAAATTAGCAGCAGCTTTATATAAGTTGGTATGCTTGGTCCATAATAAATAAAAATCTGCCTCCTGTTTATTGTCACAAAGCTGATCTACATCATAGGCGTTTAGGCCAAATTGCACAATCCATTCTTTTTTCAATCTATTCGGTAAGCTAGGTAAATTAGATTGAATGGATTGCAAATAGGTATCCGTTATTTGAAGTGGTGCAAGGTCGGGATCAGGAAAATATCGATAGTCATTGGCGTCTTCCTTGTCTCTAATTGCAAATGTGGTATCATTGCTTGCATCAAAACTTCTTGTTTGCTGAATGATAGGCGTTCCATTTTCAACAAGTCCAATCAAACGTTCAATTTCAAATTCAATTGCTTTTTTAATATTGCGAATTGAATTTAAATTCTTTACTTCTACCCTGGTACCTAATGTATTGTCGCCATTTAATCGAACCGAAATATTTGCATCACATCTTAAACTGCCTTCCTCCATATTCCCATCACAAATGCCAAGCCATCTAACTAGTTTACGTACTTCTGTTACATATAAAAAAGCATCTTCTGCGCTATGTATACAAGGTTCTGTTACAATTTCTATCAATGGCGTACCTGCTCTATTTAAATCTATCAATGTATCAGTAGGAGAGAGGTCGTGTATGCTTTTTCCAGCATCCTCCTCCAAATGAATTCTGTTTAATTGTATTTGCTTTTCACCATCTTTGGTTTGAATAGTGACTTGACCACCTACACAAATAGGCGTTTTATCTTGTGAGATTTGATACCCTTTTGGCAAATCAGCGTAGAAATAATTTTTTCTTGCAAAATAATTTTCTTTTGAAATGGTTGAGCCGCAAGCCAATCCCATTTTAACTGCAAATTCAACTGCTTTCGCATTTGTTTTTGGCAAAGTACCCGGATATCCTAATGTAATCGGGCTTATATGTGTATTTGGTGCAGCGCCAAAACTAGTTGCATCACCACAGAAAAGCTTACTATCTGTGGCTAATTGTGCATGAATTTCTAATCCAATGACTGCTTGATATAGCGTCTTATTTGGCATTACACTATAAAAGTGATTTGATTGTAGACAATACTTGGTCTAATTGACTCGCATCCTGTCCACCAGCTGCAGCTAAGGTCTTTTGACCTCCGCCTCCACCTTTAATCAATGCAGCAACATGGGTTTTGATCAATTGTGGTGCCTCCCATTTTTTAGCAGTAACCAAGGCTTCACTCATGGAGATGGCAGCAAAGGCTTTTTCTCCTTCTGAGCCAACAAGTAAAACCATCACTTCGCCCGTTTTTGTTTGAGTCAATAATTGAGCCGCTTTCTTATATTGATCCATTTGACTTAGCTGAACCCTTAGCCCAAGATAATGCACACCACCAATCATTTCGAAATTATTTTGTTGTGCTTCCACCAATTCGTTGACAAGAATCGCTTCTTTACTCTCTAATGCTTTCTTGAGTTCCTTTTGTTGATTTTGTAACTCAACTAGATAAGTCGAAAGTTGTTCCATTGAATAAGCACTGGTGTCTATGCTTGCTTCTTTTTTATTTAAGCTTGCAGCAATCATTGCATTCGCTTCTTCTAATTGAGCAACTTGTTTTCTTAATTTATCTTTTGCTTCTGCTTGAAATGCTTCTGCAGCATGTCCTACAACCGCTTCAATTCTTCTTACACCTGCTGCTACAGAGGATTCTGCTTTAATTACAAAATGCCCAATTTCGCCGGTGGTTCCAACATGCGTTCCACCGCATAATTCAATCGAGTAATTTGGATCCATTACCACAACACGAACAGTATCGCCATATTTTTCACCAAATAAAGCCATCGCACCAAGGGCAATCGCCTCGTCTTTACTCATTTCTTTAATGACTACAGGTACATTTTCTTTCACTTTTTCATTCACCAATTTTGCAACAGCCTCAATTTCCTCGTTGGTCATTTTTGCAAAATGAGAAAAGTCAAAACGTAGTTGTTCTGCATGTACTAAACTTCCTTTCTGTGCTACATGCTTTCCTAAGACTGATCTTAAAGCAGCATGTAATAGGTGCGTGGCAGAATGGTGTTGAGTGGTATGCTTTCGTAATGTCGAATCTACTGTTGCTTTTACAGTGTTACCAATAATAGCAGGTAAGCTGTCTGTAAAATGAATGAATAAATTATTTTCTTTTTTAGTATCTGTTACTGCAAGCACGGTACCATCTTCAAATGTTAGATGACCCTTGTCACCCACCTGACCTCCACTTTCAGCATAAAATGGCGTGGTTGCTAAAACCCATTGGTAAGCTTCTTTACCTTTTGCCTTGACACTTCTGTACTTAACAATAGGTGCAATCGCTTCTGTAGCGGTATAACCAATGAATGTTGTAACTGCGTCTTCACCCACTTGCATCCAATCTCCTGTATCAATAGCTGTAGCAGCTCTACTTCTATCTTTTTGTTGTTGCATCTCTTGTTCGAAACCTGCCTCGTCTATTGAAAGTTCATTTTCACTTGCAATCAACCTTGTTAAGTCAACTGGGAATCCGAAAGTGTCAAATAATTCAAACACCAATTGACCTTCGACCACACTATTTTTAGCTTGGGTATGAATGATATCATCCATGCGCTTCAATCCCTTTTCTAAAGTTCTTAAAAAACCTTCTTCTTCCTCTTTAATCACTTTAGTTACAAATTCTAATTGTTGGTTTAATTCTGGGAACACATGCTCGAATTGTTTTGCTAACAAAGGCATTAATTGAAACAACAATGGGCGCTTATAATCCAAATAAGAATAATAGTAACGTACAGCCCTTCTTAAGATTCTTCGAATCACATAGCCAGCGCCGGTATTAGAAGGTAGTTGACCGTCCGCAATCGCAAATGCGATGGCACGAATATGATCTGCTATCACACGAAATGCAACCGCTTCTTTACTATCCCCAAAATCATAGACCTTACCTGTGATAGCAGCAACAGCGTCAATGGTGCCTGTAAATACATCTGTATCGTAATTGCTTTTCTTTTTTTGTATTGCACGAACCAATCTTTCAAAACCCATCCCTGTGTCCACATGCTTATTAGGCAAGGGTTCTAGGCTACCATCTTTTTTACGATTGTATTGCATAAAAACATTGTTCCATATTTCTATGACTTGAGGATGGTCCTTATTCACTAATTCACGACCAGGGATCAATGCAATCTCTTCGTCAGAGCGCATGTCAATATGGATTTCACTACATGGCCCACATGGACCAGTATCACCCATTTCCCAAAAATTATCTTTTTTATTACCGTAAATGATCTTGTCTTCTGTAACCCATTTCTTCCATTCTTCTAAGGCAACAGTAGAAGGAGGTAGGTTTTCTGACGCGTCCCCTTCGAATACGGATACATATAATTTATTGGGGTCTAGTTGATATACTTTAGTTAACAATTCCCAGCTCCATGCAATGGCTTCGGCTTTAAAATAATCTCCGAAACTCCAGTTGCCCAACATTTCAAACATGGTATGGTGGTAGGTATCTACACCTACTTCCTCTAAATCGTTGTGTTTGCCACTCACCCTTAAACATTTTTGGGTATCTGCAATTTTAGAATGCTTGGGTTGTAGGTTGCCTAAAAAATAATCCTTGAATTGGTTCATGCCCGAATTAGTAAACAATAATGTTGGGTCATTTTTTACAACGATAGGTGCCGATGGGACAATGACATGTCCTTTAGATTCAAAAAAATCTAAAAACTTTTGTCTTATTTCTGAACTCTTCATCATGGGACGTTTTTTTAAGCTTTGAGCTAAATTAAAAAGCTATCTTTGTAGCGTTTCTAATCGTCCCCAAAGGTAAGCATTTGAGCCTTTTTTTGAGACTTTAGAAGGCAAATAATCACGCTTCATGAAGAAAATAAAATATTTCTTTAACACGAAAAAATCGAAGTACCCCTTAAAGTAAGGCTTTTGCAAACTATCGGTTTTGTCATTGCATCTCTTGCAGTGGGCGTCCTTTTTGTGGCCATTTTATTTAAATTTATCGACTCTCCAAAAGAAAGGTTATTAAGACAACAAAATACTGCCTACAAAGAGAGCTATGCCGTTTTGCAAGAACGTATGAAGCAATTGGAGTTGCAAATGTCGGAATTAGAACAAAGAGACAATGAAGTGTATCGTTCCATTTTTGAAGCAACCCCCATTCCGGATAGTGCAAGGGTAAAAGAGATGTTGGCTAAAAACGAGATTCGATTGATTCAAAGCTTATCCAATACAGCCCTGATCGAGAACATGCGTAATCAATTAAATAATTTAAGTTTAAGGATGTCTTTTCAAGACCAATCATTTACTGAAATTACTGTGATGGTGAAGAATAAAGAAAAATTATTAAGAGCTATTCCAGCCATACAACCAATTAGCAATAAAAATATGAAACGTGTTGCTTCAGGATTTGGTTACAGAATCGATCCTGTATATAAAGACTTTAGATTACATGCAGGCTTGGATTTTTCAGCACCAACTGGAACGCCAATTTATGCTACCTCTGACGGTGTGGTGCAAACTGCTGGATTCAATACCGACGGCTATGGCAATAAAGTAGTCATCAATCACGGCTATGGTTTCCAAACTTTATATGCACATATGGTTAGGGTGAAAGCAAAAGTGGGGCAGTCTGTTAAAAGGGGAGAAGTGATTGGCTATGTTGGAAGTACTGGAAAAAGCACTGGACCGCATTTGCATTATGAAGTGATAAAGCGAGGCGCCAAAGTAGATCCTGTCTATTATTTCTTCAATGATTTAACGCCTGCGCAATTTGATCGCTTATTAAAAGAAGCTGCAGCAAATAAACAAAGCTTAGACTAATGGATCCAGAAGTAATGGCATTTTTAAATCGAATATCCAGAACCATTGGTTTTACGCTGGTATGGATGGGACTCAATTCTACACTAGGGATCATGCTTGGCTATGCTTTTGTAGAAGCAGACTGGCAATGGTTTAATTACCTGTATTATATTTTCTTAATGCTTAGCACAGGCGCCTATTTATTTTTGCTCTACAAAACATGGAAAGATCCGATTGGTTTCTCAAACTAAATAGTACTTAACTACTATGATCTAAAATGATCTTCCATTGCCCATTTATTTTTTTAAATAACAAGGTATAATGCCCGCCTATATTTCCAACTGTTCTAGTCAACTCCCATTTTCCAATCACACTATAATATTGTTTGTCTAAGGGTTCAACTGATAAAAGTGTAAATTTAAGTTCACCCATATTGGCCTTATCTGGGTAATTCTTTTTATAGTTCGCTAGGGTTTTATTGTATCCGTAAGTCACACCATTTTTTCCAACAAACATTAAACTATCGCTTTCCCAATAGCCTTGCATGAATTGGTTGACATCCCCCTTATTCCAAAATTCTACTTGCGCAGCTAATAATTTTAATATTTCTTGTTTGTCTTTTAAAATTACATTTTCGTCTTTAGACTGTGCAATTGCATTTTGTGAAATCAATACAAGTAATAAAATGAGTATTTTCTTTAGCATGATTTTAGGTTTTGTTGGTTTAAACTTGACTCAAAATAAGTATTTCGGCTTAATTTGCATCTATGGACTATCAACTACATTTAAAAAAGGATAAAAAATTTGCCCCTTTATTAGCCGAAGCCAACCATACGATCAAGAAAAGAAAAAATACCCCTGTTCGTTTAATGGCTAGTATTATAAGTCAGCAATTGAGTACAAAAGTGGCTGCGATTATTTTTAGTCGTTTTTTAGCTTTATTTGATGGTAAAGAACCTAGTTGTGAGCAGGTATTAAAATGTACGAATGACCAACTTAGATCCATTGGATTGAGTCAATCTAAAGTGCATTATATCCAAAATGTCGCCCAATTTTTTATTGCAAATAAGATCACCGATAAGCAATTGTATGCGATGGAACCAGCTGCTATTATAGATTTGTTAACGCAAATTAAAGGGGTAGGTAAATGGACGGTCCAAATGTTGATGTTATTTAGCCTGGGACAAGAAGATGTTTTTGCTGTGGATGATTTAGGTATACAACAAGCTATGATCAGGTTGTATAAAATAAAGTATGAGACCAAGAAGGAATTACATGCCAAGATGTTGGCTATTTCAAGTAAGTATACACCTTATAGCAGTTATGCCTGTTTGCATTTATGGCAATGGAAGGACCAAGGAGCTATTTAAGTATATACTATAATAGTTAAAACTACTTGCTGGCTTTGTATAATGGATGTTTGATATCGTGGTAAAACGCAAATTGCCAACCATCTTCTTGTCCTTGTTCCCACCATTTTTGTCTCCATTCCATGGCCAATTTTCCATCCATATCATACTTGGCTACAAACTTTGATTTGAGTTGTTGTAATTGCGGTGCTACATCTGCACCAAAGAAAAATTGTGCGCCATCCTCTTTAATCCACGCCACTTGATGAAAAGGGCAATGTCCGCCTGTGCGTAAATAATGAATGCTATCATCAATCACGCCATGGTCATCATCTAGCCAAACCACTTTTGAAAAATCAGTTAAGAATTCAAATTGTTCTTTAATATAGGAGGCAGTAGGATTGGTCATGGCCAAATCAAATTCTCTTTTTTGAACATAATAAGTAGCATATGGAAAACTCACATAACGCGCTTGAGTAGTAGGATCAATATAACTCATCCCCCCTGCATGGTCCTTATGTAAGTGACTCATAAACACTTTCGTCACCGAACTTGGATTGATTCCAATCGCCATTAAATTTTCATGAATTTGCAATACCCCTTGCTTATTCATATACCCCAAGCCTGTATCCAATAAAATAATATCTTTTTCAGTAATCACTACAAACGGCTGAATTTCTACAAGAATGCTTCCTTTTGGACGATCTTGTATTTGTTCTCTTTGGGTATCAAAAGGAATAAATACTTTGGTTTGGTCAATGCTAAAACTGCCTTCGGATAATGGATGAATACGCATACTGCAAAAATACAATTATCGAAGTACCATTTGCCTATCTGCATCTAATCTTAGTAAAATAAATACCAAGGCAGTAAATGTAAGTAAGGAGGATCCACCATAACTGATTAAAGGCAATGGGATACCCACAACAGGGAATAATCCAATCGTCATGCTGATATTGACTGCAATATGAAAAAAGAAAATCCCAACAACGCTATACGCATACACTCTAGAGAACGTACTTCTTTGTCGTTCTGCAATTCGGATTAATCTAAACAAGAAAAATAAGTAAAGGCCTAAAAAAGTAAACGTACCTACAAATCCAAATGCTTCTCCAATGGATGTGAAAATGAAATCTGTATTTTGCTCAGGTACATATTTACCCCTGGTTTGCGTGCCTTTTAAAAAGCCTCTTCCCCAAAAGCCTCCAGAACCTATTGCAATTTTACTTTGCTTCACATTGTAGTCGTCTGGTTTTCGGCTTTTTTTTCCACTTTCAGCTAAACTAGCTGCAGCTTTTTGATTCAAACTACAGTCGTAATCTTTTCCAAGCATGCTATAGATTCTAGTTGAGTGATAGCATTCTAAAACATTGTTAAATATATAAGGCACTGCAAAACGAACGGTTCCTACACAAGCCATCCAAATACTGATAATGATAACGATGAGTTGTTTGTTGCGTTTTAAACGTTTACCCAAATACAATAAAATAAGTCCTGCAATGACCGTTAAAATGATTGCTAAAAGGGTTGGCTCTAATAATAAGGTTGCAATGACTAGGATAGCGAAAGAAAGTAAAATAATAAGTATAATTGGGGGCAAACCCTCTCTATACATGGCAAATACGTATGCACTGTATACCAAAGCCAATCCTAGTTCATGTTGACCAATGGATAGAATTGCTGGCAATGCAATCATCGCCCCTGCAATTAGATGGGATTTGAGTTTTGTAAAATCAGTTTCTGGCCTTGAAATAAATTTAGCTAAAGCAAGGGCTGTGAAAATTTTACACAATTCGGCTGGTTGTAAATTAAATCCGAAAGCAATAGGGATCCAACTTTTAGAACCGTTGATTTCTTTTCCAATCACAAAGGTAGCCAACATCAAAAAGAGACCAATCACAAAAAGGATATTAGCCAATGCAGTAAAAACTTTACTGTCCATTAGTAAAATAAAAATCCCCACAAAGGAACAAAAAATTAAAAAAAAGAATTGTTTACTATAACTCGTTTTACCACTAATAAAACTAGTTGTCCAATCGGTATTAGGGTTGTATTCAACCATAAAAATAGCAAGGATACCTATACATGCCATCAGCATATATAAAACAATGACAGCAAGATCTGTTCCTTTAGAAAAATTATTATCGTAGTTAGAGGCCATAGTTTATGGAGTGCGCTTTTTCTTTTTATCCGTATTTGGAATCAAGCTATCCTTATTTGTTTTATCTGTATTTGGCAATGGGGCAGTTGGGGTAGTATCTTTTGTTTTTGTTTTCACTACACCTTCTGCTAACATCTCCATATCCCAAACGTCTGATAATTCATCGTTATTGTATTCGATAGGAGTGAGGTAGGCAGACTTATTATTTTGGACATACCAATTCTTAATGGCTTGTGGCATTAAGTCAACTTGAGCAAGGTTATCTGCTTTCAATTGACTTTCTGTTGTGAGGGTATCATTTAAATATTGTTCCATTAATAATCCACCAATTGGTCCAGCCCAAGTAGATCCGTAACCTGCATTTTCTACAATGACTGCCACAGCAATTTTTGGATTGTCTTTTGGTGCAAAGCAAACAAATAAGGAGTGGTTTTTTCCATGCGGATTTTGTGCTGTTCCAGTTTTAGCACAATATTCATGACCTGGTACTTTTATGAATGCAGCAGTACCATACACAGTCACATCATGCATCCCTTCCTTAATGACATCAAAATATTCCTTAGGGATTTTAGTGACTTTTTGTTTTTTTCTAAAAGGTGCTAATTGAGCCGCTTCTTCTTGTGTTTCAGATTCAATACTATCTACAAAATGCGGTGTATAATAATACCCATCGTTTGCAATGAATGCCATTGAATTGGCTAATTGCAAAGGGGTTGCGGTCATTCTATCTTGACCAATTCCAAGGGTCAACATATAACAGCTATTCCAATATTTTGGATTCCCAAAGTCTCTACTGTATTGTGCAGTGTCAGGAATATTGGCTTTGTTTTCACTAGGTAAGTCTATACCAAGTTTACGTCCAAATCCAAAAGCGTTCATGTATTCTTTCCACTTTACGTATCCGCCTTTTGCTGATTTATATTTTGGATTATCAATGGCCATTCTAAATACCTGTAAAAAATAGGAGTTACAAGAATATGCCAATGCCAATTGTAAATTAGCGGCGTGTCCTGCATTATGGTGCTCACATTTTCTTGGATCACCACAGGCGCCATAAGATCCAAAACAGTTGTAGCCAAAATTAGGTGTGATCAATCCTTCATCCAAAGCAATCAATGCACCTAAAGGTTTAAAAGTAGAGCCTGGTGGATATTGTCCTTTAATCGCGCGATTGTAGATAGGCCTAGCCGTATCTAAAAGCAATCTACCAATTGTTTTTCTTCTTTGACTACCTGTCAATAAATTTGGATTATAACCAGGACTAGAAGCCATCGCAATCACGCCACCTGTTTTAGGATTGATTGCAACCGCACTTCCAATTTTATTTTGTAATAATTTTTCTGCAAGTTGTTGTACCTGCACATCCACACTTGTATATAAATTTTTTCCTGCAATAGCGACGGTATCAAATGCTCCTTTTTCATAAGGGCCTTGTATCTTTCCTTTATTGTCTCTTAAATATCTTTTTACACCTCTTTGACCCATCAACACTGCTTCATAATTTTTCTCTAATCCAGTCATGCCTGCATAATCCCCCATCTCATAGCCTTCTTCTTCATGCTTCTTTAAAAAATTCACATCAACTTCTGCCACATAGCCCAATACATGTGCTGCAGTATTGTAAGGATAGCTTCTGATAGAACGCTCTGATAAAGAAAAGCCTGGGAATCGATATAAGTTTTCGTTCAATTGCGCATAAAGTTCAGGTGTTAAAAATGGCTCAAAGACGCCAGCTTTTACCCTTGTATTTTTAATAATTGCTTCCACAATTCTTTTGCTATACTCTGCTTTATCAATATGAAGGATAGCACATAATGCAGCCGTATCAACCCCTTTAGCCTCATTAGGAATCACCACTAAGTCATAGCTAATGGTATTTTCTAAAAGGGCCCGCTTCTTTCTGTCGTAAATGATACCACGATCTGGGTAAATGATTTTTCTAAAAATGGCATTATTGTCTGCCGCCAATTTGTATTTATTGGATACCACTTGAAGGCTCACTAATTGAGCTACAATCAGAAAAAAAATAGTACCAATGATGATTTGAATAATGCCGCCTCGATTCTGGTTGTATACTGACATGGATTATCTTTTTAGCTTCCTTCTGTTCAGTAAGAGTTCTACTAATAAAATTAATAGCATACTCATCCCAGTTGTGAAAAATACTTTGCCTATGAAATAGCTAAAGCTGCCAAATTGTAACCACTCCAATAACACTAAATAAAAGTGATGTATGAAAGTAAGTGAAAAAATGTAAAACATAAATGGTCCCCAACCCATGTTTCCAATGCTTGGTTCTTTGCTTACTTCCTCGGATAATTCTTGGGCTAATAGAATATTTAAAATAGTTGGTCTAAGGTACCCAACCAATGTAGCTGCTGCTGCGTGGAGTCCTGGTGTATTGGCAAACATGTCTAAGCAATATCCAAGCCCAAAACCTAATAATGTAGTTGCTATCCTGCTAGTTCCAAATGGTAACCAAAGGATAAAAATAAAATACAAATAGGGGGTGATAAATTGATGAATAGGCGGGATCTCATTTAAAATGATAATCTGTATCAATAAGAATAGGATAAATCTGGCACTATTTTTTAAGATATTATTCATTGACTTCCTCCTTTTGCTCAATATTAGTTTGAGCCTCCATTCTTTTATTTTCAACCAAGTATACAAATTCTAAATTGTAAAAATTAGTAGCAGATTTAATATTCAAAGTCAAGAAATTGCTAGAGGGGTCTTTTATAATACTTGTTACCCTGCCAATCATCAATTGAGCTGGAAAGCTAGAAGAGTAAGGGCTTGTCAATACGGTGTCACCTATTTTTGGTAAGGCACTTTTTGAAATATTTTTCAACAATAAAATTTCTGGACTATTTCCATCCCATTCTATACTACCAGCTATACGGTCTCTTTTTAACATCGCACTTACTTTACTATTGCGATGTAATAAGCTCATGATTTTACTATAGTGGTCATTTACTTCTACGACCACACCAACAATCGATCCATCAGGACTTATTGCAGCCATATCTTTTTTAACACCTTCCAATGCGCCACGTTCAATAGTGATATAATTTTTTTGAAGTGTAAAACTGTTACCCACCACTTTAGCTGGGTAGTAAAAGAATTTTCTAATTTTTTCTAAACTATCTTTTCTCAAAATCAATGTACCAGATTTTACACTCGTATCGTAGGGCACAAAATTTTGAGCAAGTTCATTTCTGAGAGCTACATTCTCTGCAACTAATTTTGCATTGGTGGCTTTTAAATCAAAAAAGTAAGCCCATTCATTGTAGTAGGAATTGACTTTTCCAGCAATCGCATTATTCCAATTGCCAAAAAATGTTTCGTGTGATTTACTGTAAGAAGACAACATGACCAACGATACAATTTGAAGTATCAGGAAGCTAAAAAAAGTAAAGTTCTGTCGTATAAAGCCAATGATATTCTTCATTAGGTATTATCTCATAATAAATGGAAAACGTTGGTAGTTTTTCAATGCAATGCCTGTCCCACGTACAACGCTCTTTAAAGGGTCGTCTGCTACATGAACTGGTAATTTAATTTTTGCACTTAATCTTTTATCCAAGCCTCTTAAAAGTGAACCACCACCTGTAATATACAAACCTCTACGATAGATGTCTGCAGCGAGTTCTGGAGGTGTAGTCTCTAAAGCTTTCAAGATCGCTTCTTCGATTTTGAAAATACTTTTATCTAATGCCTCTGCCACTTCTTGGTAAGAGACCATGATTTGTTTTGGAATACCTGTCACCAAATCTCTACCATTTACTGGCATATCTTCTGGTGGATTGTCTAAATCTTTTAATGCAGCACCCACATGAATTTTAATTTGTTCTGCAGTACGCTCACCAATTAATAAACTATGGTAACGTCTTAATGCTTCCATGATATCTGCAGTGAATTCATCACCAGCAACACGAATACTTTGATCACAAACAATACCTGCCAATGCAATTACGGTAATACCTGTTGTACCACCTCCGATATCAATAATCATATTTCCAACCGGCTCTTCTACATCAATACCAATTCCCAATGCAGCAGCCATCGGTTCGTGAATCATATATACTTCTTTTGCACCTGCTTGTTCAGCACTATCACGTACCGCTCTTTTTTCTACTTCAGTAATTGAAGATGGAATACAAATCACCATTCTCCAGCTTGGAGGAAATAATGGCTTCTTAGGATAAATCATTTTCATCAACTCGCGAATCATTAATTCAGCGGCGTTGAAGTCGGCGATAACACCATCTTTTAATGGACGAACTGTTTTAATACTTTCGTGTGTTTTTTCATGCATCAACAATGCCTTTTTCCCAACACCTAAAACTTCTTTCATATTATTCCTGTTCAAGGCAATAATTGAAGGTTCGTTTACGACCACTTCGTCATTGTGAATGATCAGTGTATTTGCAGTGCCCAAGTCCATTGCAATCTCTTGGGTGAAAAAGTTAAATAAGCCCATATTCGTTCAGTGTTTTACATTCATTGGAATGATGCAAAAATCATCTAAAATCCTTGAACTACAAAGCTTTTTAAAAAAATGAACAAGAATAATTTTTGGGCAGGATCGTCAACAAACTTATCCCTTAAACTCATAGCCAATATCTTTTCTAAAATTCATGCCTTGGAATTGAATTAGGTCCAATGCTTTTTTAGAGGTATCAACAGCTTCTGCAATGGTATTACCTTGAGCGGTTACGGTTAAAACTCTTCCTCCATTGGTCACAATGACATTGTCCTTAAACCCAGTACCAGCTTGGAAAAGTGTGGTTTTTGTTTCTTTAGAAACCAGGTCAAGACCAGCAATTGGAAATCCTTTTTGGTAGTCGCCAGGATAGCCTCCACTTACCGCCATCACAGTCGCAAAAGCGCCCTGATGGTATTCAATATTGACATCCTCTAGTGTACCATTATCGGTTGCTGCTAAAATACTCACTAAGTCGGTTTGTAAACGGGGTAGAATCACTTCGGTTTCGGGGTCGCCCAAACGACAATTGTATTCAATCACAGAAGGTTCCCCATCGCAGTTCATTAAGCCAAAAAAGACAAACCCTTTATAGACCAATCCTTCCTCAGCAATACCTTGGATGGTAGGACGTACAATCTTTTCTTCCACTTTTTGCATAAAAGCATCATCCATAAAAGGTACTGGACTTACACAACCCATCCCGCCCGTATTTAGGCCTGTATCGCCTTCTCCTATTCGTTTGTAATCCTTTGCATGACCTATAATTTGGTAGTTTTTGCCATCTGTTAGTGCAAAAACACTCACTTCAATCCCTGTTAAAAATTCCTCAATCACCACCTTGGCGCTCGCTGTCCCAAATTGCTTATGCTGCAACATGGACTCAAAGCTTTCCAATGCTTCTTGGTGCGTGGCGGCAATGATCACGCCCTTTCCAGCCGCTAGTCCATCTGCTTTTAAGACAATGGGTAGGCTATGTGCAGCAATATATTGCTTCCCTTCCTCGTAGTTGTCAATGGTGAATTCGGCATATCCTGCTGTTGGGATCTGGTGCCTTTGCATGAAATGCTTGCTAAATGCTTTACTTCCTTCCAATTGGGCTGCTGCAGCAGAAGGCCCAATGACATTGATCGCTTCAGTGGATGGGTCATTTGCAAAAAAATCAAAAATGCCTTTTACCAATGGCTCTTCTGGTCCAACAATGATCATATCAATTTGGTGGGTAATGGCTGCTTGTTTTAATCCCTCAAAATCGTCTATTGCAATGGGTAAATTGGCTCCAATAGCTGCTGTGCCTGGATTTCCAGGAGCAATATACAAATGATCACAATGGTAACTTTGTGCTATTTTCCAAGCCAATGCATGTTCTCTTCCCCCAGAACCAATGATTAAAATATTCATATTTAAGGTGATTGCAGCACGAAAGTAAAATTTATTGGAGGGATTTTATTATTTTGTAGCAATTAAATACAATTGAATATGTCAGCAGTAGCAGAAAAACATCCAAAAGGACTTTATGTCTTGTTTGCAACGGAAATGTGGGAGCGATTTAACTATTATGGTATGCGCGCCATTTTGGTTTTGTTTTTAACAAAGGCACTACTTTTTGATAAGGTATTTGCATCTCAGGTATACGGAAGTTATACGGGTTTGATCTATCTAACGCCTTTATTAGGAGGTTATATTGCTGATCGCTATTGGGGTAATAATCGTTCTATTATTGCGGGTGGGTTGGTGATGGCACTTGGAGAGTTTGTGCTTTTCTTTTGTGGGGAATTTTATCAAAACCCTGAACTGGCTTCTATGTTGTTTTATGTTGGATTAGGTTGTATGATAGCAGGCAATGGATTCTTCAAGCCTAATATTTCTAGTTTAGTGGGACAGCTGTATCGAAAAGGGGATAAAAAAATTGACGCGGCCTATACTATTTTTTATATGGGGATCAACACAGGTGGCGCACTCGGGCCCATTATTTGCGGATTGGTAGCGGAATCAAGTGGTAATCCGGGTGATTATAAATGGGGCTTTTTTGCTGGTGGGATAGCAATGTTGATTAGTGTTTTGACTCAAATGATGTTTCAGAAGAAGTATTTAAAAGATCCGGATGGCAATGCATTAGGGGAAGCACCTGCCAATGCACCAAAATGGTTTCAGAAATTACCTGTGATGGTTGGGTTCCTATTTATTTTATCCCTTGTCACTATTGCATTAGTTTATGTTGATGTAAAAGTAGTGAGCTATTTATTTTATTTATTATTAGCATGCATTACATTGATCGCATTGATTGTATTCACTGATAAAGCTTTAACAAGTATTGAAAAGAAAAAAGTTTTAGTAATATTTATCGTATCCTTTTTTGTCATCTTTTTTTGGAGCGCATTTGAACAAGCAGGAGCTAGTTTAACTTTCTTTGCTTCTGAAAATACAGAGAGAAATTTAGGCTGGACGGAAGTTCCTGCAAGTTTCTTTCAATCATTGAATTCTATTTTTGTTGTGGTATTCGCGCCTGTCTTTGCTTGGTTATGGGTGAAGCTTGGTAAACACGAACCTTCTTCTCCATTTAAAATGGCCATGGGCTTGATGTTATTGGCATTGGGTTATTTATGGATTGCTACAGGAGTAAGTGGTGTGGGGCCAGGTATTAAAGTAAGTATGATTTGGTTAATAGGGATGTATATGATGCATACTTTTGGAGAACTTTGTTTGTCTCCAATTGGTTTATCTTTAGTGAATAAATTAGCACCTGTAAAATTCGCTTCTTTGTTAATGGCAGTATGGTTTACAGCCAATGCATTTGCCAATAAATTAGCGGGTGTATTTAGTGCCCTGTACCCTGAAAATGGAAAAGTGTCAGCTATTTTTGGTTTTCAAATTGCTAACTTATATGACTTCTTTATGTTCTTTGTATTCATGGCAGGAATTGCTTCCTTGATTCTTTTCTTCTTATCTAAGAAATTAAAAAGTTTGATGGATCAATAATGATAAACGTATCAATAAAAAAAAGCCTCGATTCATCGAGGCTTTTTTATTTTACTTTAATATATTTTAGACGACACCTTTAACAATCTCATCCACCACTGCTGGGTCTAATAGGGTAGAGGTATCGCCTAAACTATTTAATTCACCTTCTGCTACTTTGCGCAGAATGCGACGCATAATTTTTCCTGATCTTGTTTTTGGTAATCCATAAACAAATTGAATTTTATCGGGCTTAGCAATGGGTCCTATGATTCTTGTTACAGTTTGTAAAATGTCTTTACGTATCATTTCTGCACTGCCATGCGTGTCTTGCGCATGCGATCCGGTATAAATGACATAAGCATAAATACCTTGCCCTTTAATATCATGCGGATAACCTACTACTGCGCTTTCCACCACACCTGCATGCATGTTGATGGCATTTTCAACTTCAGCAGTACCAATCCTATGGCCACTCACATTCAATACATCATCTACACGTCCTGTGATTCTAAATTGTCCTGCCTCGTTCCTGAATGCACCATCTCCTGTAAAATATAAATTGTCGTAAGTCGCAAAATAATTGGTCCTGCATCTTTCATGGTCACCGTATGTTGTTCGAATAGTTGAAGGCCAAGCTTGCTTGATGCATAAATTACCTCGATACATTCCTTCTTCATCTTGCACTGTAATCTCTGCTCCTTTATCATCTACTAAAATGGGTTCAATGCCTGGCATGGGGTAGGTGGCCCATCCTGCTTTTCCGGGTGTGATACCCGCCATATTGGAAATCATGATGCCGCCTGTTTCTGTTTGCCACCAAGTGTCAACAATCGGACATTTATTTTTTCCAATATGTTCATTGTACCAATTCCAAGCTTCCTCGTTAATTGGTTCGCCAACAGTACCTAATACTTTTAAACTATTTAAATTATGTCCTTGTATTGGGCCCAATCCAAATCCCATTAATGAGCGTATGGCTGTTGGTGCGGTATATAAAATGTTCACTTTGAATTTGTCAATGATATTCCAGAATCTACCTGCATCTGGGAAAGTAGGGATGCCTTCAAACATCATCGAAGTACCACCAGCACTTAAAGGTGCATACACAATATAACTATGCCCTGTAATCCATCCAATATCTGCGGTGCAAAAGAATATATCATCAGGCTTATAATTAAATGTGTTTACAAAAGTATAATTGGTATACACCATATATCCAGCCACACTATGCACTACACCTTTTGGTTTTCCTGTGGACCCCGAAGTATATAATATGAATAAAGGATCTTCTGCATCCATCACTTCTGCAGGAACAAATTGTATACCCTCAGCTTCTACTTTTTTAATTTCATCCTCCCACCAAACATCTCTTCCTTGTAACATGGATACGGCTGTCCTAGTTCTTGTGCAAACAATCACACGCTCAATATTTTTATTTCCAATTAATGCATCGTCAATCACCGATTTTAATGGGATATCTTTTGCACCTCTAAAAGCACCATCACATGTAATGATAAAATTAGCTTTGGCATCATCCAATCTGTCTGCAATACTTTGCGCAGAGAAGCCGCCAAAAATCACACTGTGAATAGCGCCTATTCTTGCGCAAGCCAATACAGCAATAGCTAATTCAGGAATCATGCCCATATAAATACATACACGATCACCTTTTTTTACACCATTATTATATAGGACCTGTGCAAACTGACATACTTTTAAATGCAATTGCTTATAAGTGAGGATACGGTGCTGTTCCGTTGGATCATTCGGCTCCCAAATAATAGCAGGCTGATCGCCCATGGTTGCTAAATGTCTATCTAAACAATTTTCAGTGATATTTAATTTTCCCCCAACAAACCATTTAATGGAAGGGTCTTTAAAATTCCAATCACTTACTTTGTCCCATTTTTTATGCCATGTAAAATGTGCAGCGACTTCACCCCAAAATGCATTCGGGTCTTGAATACTTTTCTGATAAGCTTCGTGGTAGCCTGCAAGGTCTTTAATTTGGTATGGATAAGACATGATCTGATTTAAAATTAGTCTTCCAAATTTACATTTTTTAACTTGATTGAATTAACTTGAATTGTAGCAATTAAACAATTAAAATATGAGTTTCGACATAAAGCCTAGTAAAATAAGTTTGGTGATTGGCGCGTCTTCTGTTGGCACCCTTATTGAATGGTATGATTTTTACATTTTTGGGATGTTGGCCACCATTATTTCAAAACAATTTTTTCCATCAGACGCAGGCACATCCGCACTTTTAAGCACACTGGCCATTTTTGCTGCTGGCTTTATTGTAAGACCATTTGGCGCATTGGTGTTTGGAAGATTAGGAGATTTGATTGGACGTAAGTATACTTTTTTATTGACCTTGGTGTTGATGGGTGGGTCTACTTTTGCGATTGGCTTGGTACCTGGATTTACAACCATTGGATGGGCGGCCCCAATTTTAGTCTTGATTTTAAGATTGGTACAAGGATTGGCATTGGGTGGTGAATACGGTGGCGCTGCCACTTATGTCGCAGAACATGCGCCAACAAATAGACGTGGATTCTGGACCAGTTGGATTCAGACAACAGCCACCTTGGGATTATTTTTAGCATTGGGGGTGATCATATTAATAAGATCAAATCAAGGTGTCGAAGCATTTAGTGCGGAATGGGGCGGATGGAGGTATCCATTTTGGATGTCCATTATTTTAGTAGGGGTATCTATTTTAATTAGAATGAAAATGAGTGAATCACCCATGTTCACTAAATTAAAATCAGAAGGTAAAACATCTACCAATCCATTAAAAGAAAGTTTCGGACAAAAAGCCAATTTTAAAATGGTGCTCTTGGCCTTGTTTGGCGCAGTGATGGGACAAGGCGTAATATGGTATACCGGGCAATTTTACGCACAAAGTTTTATTGAGACTGTTTGTAAAGTTGAATTTGTACAGTCCAGGAATTTAATGTTATGGGCTATTTTATTTGCTACCCCTTTCTTTGTGGTGTTTGGTTATTTAAGTGATCGAATTGGAAGAAAGTGGATCATGATGTTTGGGATGTTAGCGGGCATTATAACATACAGACCCATTTATCAATATTTTTTAGATGCGACCAATGCAAAAAATAGAACAGAAAAAATTGATTTAGCGCAAACAGTTGTTTCTGAAAAGTTGGCCATTGTGGACGAAAAAGTTTGTACAAAAGTGTACCTGGTGCAAAAGATAGACACAGCATATACAGATGGCGCTAAGTTTAGCTATACCAAAACAGACACTTTATTTTTAAATGATATCATTAAAGACGCAAGTACTGGAAGTATTTATTACACGCAACCAAATACAATGGATGTTACGAAATTAGATACCATTGTGGTAAAATTAAAACCAACAAAAGGGAGCATTTTGGATGCCTCTAAAACCCAGGAAGTGACCATTGCTGCTGCCTCTTTGAAGCCAAATATAGTGGTAGAAAAAACATTGGATCAAACAACCTATTGGAATTTAATTTGGTTGGTTTTTGTGCAGATTTTATATGTCACCATGGTGTATGGACCAATTGCCGCTTTCCTTGTGGAATTGTTCCCAACTAAAATTCGTTACACTTCTATGTCCCTGCCTTATCATATTGGTAATGGGGTATTTGGTGGCTTGGTGCCTTTTTTGGGTACCTTGATTGTGGAGTTTACAAAAACGACAGATAATCCAGCTGGGGATCCGCTTGCAGGCTTATGGTATCCAATAGGTGTTGCATCTATTTGTTTATTCATTGGAGTTGTTTATTTAACCAATAAAGTGGACAAGGAAGTCATGGACTAAAAAAAATAATATGAATACGATAAAAAAAATATTGGGATTGGTTTGGATGTTCTTAGCGCCAGCAATCATATGGTTTTTAGCATCTCAGGCCATCCAAAAAATTGCCACTGCAAGTAGTTTAACTAAGTCCAATGTGACTTTGCAATGGGTGATTATCCTGACCATCTTCACGCCCATTTGTATTGGCTTCTTCATTTTTGGCTACTATGCATTTAAAGGAGAATATGATCAATTGCCAGCAAGTTCTCAAGATCTAGAATAATGCTTTACTTTTGAGTATGTCATTGAATGTACAAGCTATCTCTAAAAAATTTGATCAATTCCAAGCAGTTGCACCACTGAGTTTTACTATTCAGCCAGGCGAGATTGTTGGCTTTCTTGGGCCAAATGGTGCAGGTAAGAGTACCACTTTAAAAATGATTGCAGGTTGTCTAAGTCCGGATGCTGGTTCTATTCAGTTATCTGGTAAAGATGTTCAGAAAGACGAAGTTGCTTATAAGAAAATGATTGGCTATCTACCAGAATCCAATCCTTTGTATGAAGACTTATTTGTAATCGAATATTTAAGTTTCTTAGCCAGTGCGCATGCAATAACAGCTCCAGCACAAAGAATTCAAGAAGTGATTGCTCAAACAGGATTGCAATCCATGCAGCATAAAAAAATTGGGCATTTGTCTAAAGGATTTAAGCAAAGAGTGGGGATTGCGGCCGCGATTTTACATGCACCAAAATTAATTTTACTAGATGAACCTACTGCTGGTTTGGATCCAAATCAGTTGATTGAAATTAGAGCTTTGATACAATCACTCAGTGCGGATGCCATGATTTTATTTTCATCTCATATTTTACAAGAAGTAGCGGCCATTACTGATAGGGTATTGGTTTTGCATCAGGGCAAGTTAGTTGCCAATCAAACCATTGCTTCACTTACACAATCTAGTCAACACAATTTACTAGTACAATTTCAAGAGGACATCACCACACAGCTTGACTCTATTCAATTCAAATACAATTTAATTGCACAGGAAGACAAACGCACGTTAGTCATTCAAACCAAAGACGCAGTGGAACTAGATCAGGCGAGACAGTATATCATGGGCTTGGCTTTGGACAAAGGCCTACATATAGAACGTTTGCAGACGCAAGCAGCAAGTTTAGAAGAAATCTTCAAATTGCTTACCCATTAAAAAAAATGGGTGTAAATTGCGCAAACAAAAAGCAATCAATTTTTTAGAAAAATAAATCATCCAATTATGAGTTACATTATTGAGGTACATGCAAGACAGATTTTAGATAGTAGAGGAATCCAACCGTAGAGGTAGACGTATTAACAGATGATGGTGCAATGGGTCGTGCTGCAGTGCCAAGTGGTGCAAGTACTGGTATTCACGAAGCGGCTGAATTAAGAGACAATGATAAAAAGAAATACTTAGGCAAGGGTGTATTGAAAGCAGTGAAGAATGTCAACACAAGTATTGCAGATGCATTGATTGGTTTTGATATTACATCTCAAGCTGCAATCGATCAAGTGATGATTGATTTAGATGGCACACCAAATAAAACTAAATTAGGTGCTAACGCCATTTTAGCGGTAAGTATGGCCGTTGCAAAAGCAGCAGCAGAGGAAGCGAATTTACCATTATACAGATATATCGGTGGTACGAATGCAAGAACATTGCCAATGCCCATGATGAATATTTTAAATGGTGGTGCACACGCAGATAATAAAATTGATTTCCAAGAGTTCATGATCATGCCAATCGGCGCACCTAATTTTAGCGAAGGTTTACGTTGGGGTGTGGAGATTTTCCATCAATTAAAAAGTACCCTAAAAAAGAAGGGATATAGCACGAATGTTGGAGATGAAGGTGGATTTGCACCAAATATTCAAAGCAACGAAGAAGCAATTGAAACAGTTCTTGAAGCCATCCAGTCTGCTGGTTATAAAACAGGCACACAAATTGCAATTGCAATGGATGCTGCCAATAGTGAATTGTGGAATGCGAAGAAAAAGAAATATGTTTTCCATAAGAGTTCTGGAAAAGAAATGAGTTCAGATCAATTAGTAAAATACTGGGAGAGCTGGGTTAAAAAATATCCAATTATATCTATCGAAGATGGTATGGCCGAAGATGATTGGGCTGGCTGGAAGAATTTAACTGATACCATTGGTAGTAAATGTCAATTGGTGGGTGACGATTTATTTGTAACCAATGTAAATCGTTTACAAACTGGTATCGATAAGAAAATTGCAAATGGTTTATTGGTTAAAGTGAATCAAATTGGAACATTAACTGAAACAATCAATGCGGTGAGCTTGGCACAAAACAATGGTTACAATACCATCATGTCACACAGAAGTGGTGAAACAGAAGACAATACCATTGCAGACTTAGCTGTTGCATTGAACTGCGGTCAAATTAAGACAGGATCTGCATCACGTTCTGATCGTATGGCAAAATACAATCAATTGATCCGTATTGAGGAGCAATTAGGCGAAACTGGATTTTTCCCTACAAAGGGCAAATTAAAGTTCGGCAACAAATAATTCAACTAAGATTGATATAGAAAGGAGCTCCATCATTGGGGCTCTTTTTTTGTGTAATTATTATTGGCGTATTCTAATAACTATACTAATTTTAGGGTAATCATTTTTTATGCAAGCAATCAAAAAAATCATTCCATTTATAGCCAATCGTTATTTTATTGCCTGCTTGGCTTTTGTGTTATGGATGCTTTTTTTTGATCAACGTAATTTTTTTCTTCAAAGAGACCGAGCGGCTGAATTAGAGAAATTAGAGCAAGCCAAAGCATACTATGAAAAAGAAATTTCTACTACGCAAGAACAATTGAATAATTTACAAAGTAATCCAGGTGCAGTCGAAAAATATGCAAGAGAACGCTATCTTTTGAGAAGAGAAGGCGAGGAAGTGTATTTATTTGAGGACACTTTTGCGACCAAGGAAGCACAGAAAAAATAAGTATTCCTTTGCATGAAAAAACAAGCACGTTATCAGGGTGTCATTGATTATTTTTTAGCAAATGTTCCTATTGCAGAAACAGAGCTGACTTACGAGAATCCATTTCAATTATTAGTGGCTGTTATTCTTTCTGCACAATGCACCGATAAGCGTGTAAACTTAACTACGCCAGGCATTTTTAAAAAATATCCAGATCCTGCAACCATGTCTAAGGCAAGTTTCGACGATTTATTCCCTTTGGTTCGAAGCATTTCTTATCCCAACAATAAAACAAAACACCTCATTGGCATGAGTCAATTATTGATGAATTCCTTTAATGGAGAAGTGCCTATGACGATTGATGATTTAGTAAAATTGCCTGGTGTGGGCCGTAAAACAGCCAATGTGATTACCAGTGTAATTGATCAACAACCTAATATGGCGGTAGATACCCATGTGTTTAGGGTGAGTAGAAGAGTTGGATTGGTCCCGATGACTGCAAAAACACCGCTCGCTGTGGAGAAAGATTTAATTAAAAATATACCGTCTGCTTTAGTGCATAAAGCGCACCATTGGCTGATTTTGCACGGACGTTATACTTGTTTAGCTCGAAGTCCAAAATGCGATACCTGTGGGATCAAAGCATTTTGCAAGTACCATGAAAAAGAATCTAAGAAAAGTATATCTAATTTATAGGAAGTTTTGAAAGTATAAAAAAAGCGCTTCGATTTTCGAGGCGCTTTTTTATTATAAGTAAGATTCAATCGCAGTAACCAATTCTTGTTTAGTAATTGGAATACCCATGATTTTATTGTAGGCTTTTGCATCTACCAAATATTGGTCTCTAATAATTTTAATCAATTGACCATTGTTAATTTCTGGAATTAAAATGGTTTCAAACCCAGCTAAAATTTCGCCTAAGTTTTTAGGGAAAGGGCGCATATACTTAATGTGGGCATGACTTACAGACTTACCTTGACTTTGCAATTGCAATACAGCACTCTTAATAGTTCCATAAGTGGAACCCCATCCAAGTACCAATACTTTTCCATTTGCTGCACCACTGTCAATTGTTTGCAATGGAATATAGTCTGCTATTTTATCCACTTTAGCCTGTCTCATTTTCACCATGAACTCATGGTTCTCTGGGTCATAGCTTACATTGCCTGTTTCATGTTGTTTCTCGATACCACCGATACGGTGTTCTAATCCTGCAGTACCAGGAACAGCCCAAGGTCTTGCTAGTTTTTCGTTTCTCTTATAAGGTAAAAACTTTTCTTCACCTTCTGCTAAGCTTGTTTTGAATTTCACTTCAATCGCAGGTAAGTCCGCAGCAGCAGGAAATTTCCATGGCTCTGCACCATTGGCGATATAGCCATCACTTAAAAGAATCACTGGTGTCATATGTTGTAAAGCAATTTTCACTGCTTCAAAAGCCATAAAGAAACAATCGCTTGGGGTTGACGCAGCTAATACTGGAATTGGCGCTTCTCCGTTACGACCATAATAAGCTTGCATCAAATCACTTTGCTCTGTTTTAGTTGGTAAGCCTGTTGATGGGCCACCTCTTTGAATATTGATTATCAACAAAGGAATCTCTAACATTGTCGCCAAACCAATAGCTTCGGTCTTTAACGCCATACCTGGTCCAGACGTGGTAGTCAATCCGATTGATCCACCATAACTTGCTCCGATTGCTGCAGTAATTCCTGCAATTTCATCTTCGGCCTGGAATGTTTTGATGCCAAAATTTTTGTACTTACTCAATTCATGTAAGATATCAGAAGCAGGTGTGATTGGATAAGATCCAAGGAATAATGGCAGGCCACTTTTTTGTGAAGCTGCAATTAAACCCATTGATAAAGCTTGATTGCCCATGATACTTCTGTAAGTACCTGGCTCCATTTTTGATTTTTCTACTTTATACCTTGCATTGAATAATTCAGCAGTTTCACCGTAATAGTATCCTGCTTTTAATACATCAATATTGCTCTTTAAAATATTTTCTTTCTTACCAAATTTCTCTTCTAAGAAATCGATCGTGTTGTCTAAGTTTCTATTGTACAACCAATAAATTAAACCAAGCACAAACATGTTCTTTGCGCGATCACGTTCTTTAGTACCTAGTTCTGTATTGGATTTTAATGCTTCTCTTGTCAATTTTGTGATATCCACTTTGGTTAATTCATAACCATCTAAACTGCCATCTTCCAAAGGATTGATCCCTTCTGGATAAGCAGCTAGTCTTAAATTTTTTGCATCAAACCCTTCTAAATTCGCAATAATTTTTCCGCCTTTTTTCAGGCCTTTCAAATTCACTTTTAAAGCCGCAGCATTCATGGCTACCAACACATCACAGGTATCACCTGGTGTATAAACAGGATTTGAGCTAAAATGTATTTGGAATCCACTCACACCTGGAAGGGTGCCGATAGGGGCTCTAATCTCCGCAGGGAAATCCGGAAAAGTTGCTAAGTCTATTCCTAGTAAGGCGGTATTATTGGTAAATTGCTGGCCGGTTAACTGCATACCGTCTCCACTATCACCAGCAAATTTGATTACGACATCTTGTAAAACAACTTCTTCTTGCATATGCATCAATTGGATGACAAAGTTACAAAGCATCGCCTCTAAAACCGCATCTTTTATCGGATTATTCTAATTTCTTAACTAAGTTTGCGCCTTCAATATCAATGTTTTATGTCCATATGGTCCCTTTTTTACCTGATTAGCCAATGTTTTATGCTTTGGTTCAGTACGATTGGACCAGTAATAAGTCAGTCAGGACAACCAGATGTGCAAACAATTGTGCAGGAACAGCAGCGCGCTCAAAGTACTTTGGATAGTAACACCAAATACGTATACCTAAGTTTTGACGATGGGCCTTTGTTTGGTACTTCGGCTTGTATTGCTATCTGTGAAAATGAAAATGTACAAGCATCTTTTTTTCAAATTGGATTACATCAATCCAGGTCAAATTGGGGTAAGAAATTATACAATCGAATACTTAGTCGCCCAGATTTATTTTTGTTGAGCAACCATAGTTTCTCGCATACCTATGGCAAATATGTGCAGTTTTATAAACAACCAGATTCGGCCTTAGCGGATTTTATATATGCAGCGGATGTTTTAAAAACAACAAATAATATCGTTCGTTTGCCCGGCAACAATGGATGGAGGACCGATAGCATTCAATTTTCTAGTAAAATGGTGCGTCCATTGTTGCTTAAACTAGATAGTGCAGGATTTAATGTCGTAGGTTGGGACCTAGAATGGCAATATACAAATAAAGGACGCCCAATACAATCCGCTGCTTTTATGGCCAAGATGGTGGATAGTATGTTTCTCCAAAAAGCGTATAAAACCAAGAATCATTTAGTGGTTTTAATGCACGATCATATGTTCAGAAGCGAAGCCGATTCTGCGCAGCTTCTTGAATTCATCCATTTGCTTAAATCTAGCAATCAATACCAATTTGCTCGTTTAGATGCTTATCCTGGCTTGAAAAAATAAAGGATTAACAATTAATAAAGACGGGGTTTCGTTGCAATTTTGTATTTTTATACTAGTAAAAATTTAAAATTATGTCAGCATTTAAAACAGGTAATCCAACCTTAACAGAAAAAATATTTGACAAATCATTACATGATAATGCCAATGCATTTGGTGTAATGAGTGTACGTGGCACAATTAACAAATTCGGTTTTTTATTATTGATGGTGATGGCTTCGGCAATGTACGTTTGGAACGTCTATGCAGAAGGGAATACCAACACGGCAACCACTTTAATGATTGCTGGAGCAATTGGTGGATTGGTATTGGCATTGGTGGTGATGTTTAAGCCACAATGGGCAGGCTATATCACACCTGCATATGGCATTTTAGAAGGTTTGTTTATTGGTGGCATTAGTGCATTTTTCAATGCCATGTTTGCCAAGAATTATCCAAATATTATTTTACATGCAGTTGGATTAACATTAGGCGTGGCAGTGGCGATGTTCTTCTTGTATAATTTTAGAATCATTACAGTGACCAATAAATTAAGATCCATCATCATGTCCGCTACCATGGGCATTGGTTTATTTTATTTGATTGTATGGATTGCAGGTATGTTTGGTTTTGAAATGGGTTTTGCTTTTGATAGCTCTCCATTGAGCATTGGCATTAGCTTATTCATTGTGGGTATTGCTGCATTAAATTTATTATTGGATTTTGATGCAATCGAAAAAGCGGCAGAAATGGGTGCACCAAAATACATGGAATGGTATGCCGCTTTTGGTTTACTTGTCACTTTAGTTTGGCTGTACTTAGAAATTTTGAAATTATTGAGCAAGTTGAATTCTAAAGACTAATGGAATATAAACGCGGTAGTCTAAGTAACGATGAATTGATTCATTTATACGAGTCCATTTTATGGCCGAGAATGATTGAAGAGAAAATGTTGGTCTTACTTAGACAAGGAAAAATCAGCAAATGGTTTAGTGGCATTGGGCAAGAAGCAATTGCAGTGGGTGCTACTTTAGCGATGGATCCAACCGAATGGATTATGCCTTTACACCGAAATTTAGGGGTGTTCACTTCGCGCAAAATGCCTTTGACAAATTTATTCAAGCAATGGCAAGGCGACAGAAGTAGTTATAGTAAAGCAAGAGAAAGAAGTTTTCATTTTGGCAGTAAAGCGCATCATGTATGTGGTATGATATCACATTTAGGGCCTCAATTGGCCATTGCAGATGGCGTTGCATTAGCGTATCAACAAAGAGGTCAGTTAAAAGCAAGTATGGCTTTCACTGGGGATGGCGGAACAAGCGAAGGTGATTTTCACGAAGCCTTGAACGTGGCTGCTGTATGGAATTTGCCAGTTATTTTTATCATCGAGAACAATGGATATGGTTTAAGTACGCCAACGAATGAACAATACAAATGTGATCATTTAGTAGACCGCGCAAAGGGTTACGGGATGGAAGGGATACGCATTGATGGTAATAATATTTTGGAAGTGTATCAAACAGTGAAAGGGGTTCGCGATTATTGCATCAATCAACAGAAACCTTATTTGATTGAATGTGATACATTCAGAATGCGTGGACATGAGGAAGCGAGTGGTGTAAAATATGTACCAAAGCATTTAATGGAGACTTGGTCCTTAAAAGATCCAATCAAAAATTATGAGCAATTCTTGGTGCAAGAAAATGTACTTACAGAAATGCAAGTGGCAGATATCCGTAACCGATTTAAAGAGCAAATGGAAGTGGATCTTAGAAAAGCAATGGAGCCTGAAATATTTGAACCTTCTATCTCGGATGAATTAATAGATGTGTTTGCACCGGTTCCTGAAAACACCATTCCAGATTTTAGTTTGGTTGAGACAACACAAAAAACGAATAAAAGATTTATTGAAGCAATCAGTGATGCATTAAGACAATCGATGGAAAAATATCCAGAGATGATCATCATGGGACAGGATATTGCTGAATATGGTGGAGCATTTAAAATAACAGAGGGATTTGTAGATCAATTTGGAAAACAAAGAATCAGAAATACACCTATTTGCGAAAGTGCGATTGTAGGTGCTGCACTAGGGTTAAGTATGGAAGGTATGAAGTCTGTGGTGGAAATGCAATTCGCAGATTTTGTGACCGTCGCCTTTAATCAGATTGTTAATAATTTAGCTAAGATGCATTACCGTTGGGGACAAAATGCCGACGTGGTGGTGCGCATGCCTACAGGCGGTGGTGTAGGTGCAGGTCCTTTTCATTCTCAATCCAATGAAGCATGGTTTACACATGTCCCAGGATTGAAAGTGGTGTATCCATCCAATCCAACAGATGCAAAAGGACTATTGATTGCTGCACTAGCAGAACCGAATCCTGTTTTATATTTTGAACATAAAGCTTTGTACAGAAGTGTCGAGGAAGAAATTCCAGATGCGATATATCAAATTGAAATTGGTAAAGCGCATATTGTGAAAGAAGGTTCAGACGCAACAATTATCACCTATGGTATGGGGGTGCTTTGGGCTAAAGCGTATCAACAAGCACATGCGGATCAGTCTATTTATATTCTGGATCTAAGAACATTGGCACCATTGGATTATACTGCAATTGAATTGGCGGTGAAAGCAACAGGCAAATTGATGCTTTTGCACGAAGACAATTTAACTGGGGGTATTGGCGGAGAGATTAGTGCATGGGTAGCAGAGCATTGCTTTGAACATCTTGACGCTCCAATCATGCGTTGCGCATCTTTAGACACACCAATCCCATTCAATAAAACTTTAGAAAAGCAATACATGGCCAATGATCGCTTAGAAGAAATGATGGAAAAATTGCTTGGCTTCTAATTTGGGTTATTATTTCGGTAGACACGAAGGAAATTTCCACCCAATACTTTTTTAATCTCCTTATTTGAATAACCACGAGCAATCAATGCTTTAGTGAAATTAGGATAATTCAATACAGTGCTCAAGCCTTGTGGTGCTGAATTAATGCCATCAAAGTCTGACCCAATACCCACATGATTTATCCCAATCAATTTTACAATATGGTCAAAGTGTTGCATCAATTGTTCAATTGTAGGCTTGATAGCTTCGCTTTCTGTTTTATATTTATCTGATATCATTGTGAAAGCGTATTCTCTTTGTATACCTGTAGCCAATAAGGAATCTATTTCTGCACTATGTGCCTTTCTAAATGCCATATCTTTTTTGCTGAAGTTGCTGTCAACAAATCCAGAAAAAAAGTTCAAACAAATTACACCACCATTTTTACCGACAGCTTTAATTTGATCATCTTTTAAATTTCTTGTTACTGGACAAATACTGTAAGCATTGCTATGAGATGCGATAACAGGCTTTGTAGTGGTATTGATGGCGTCCCAAAATGTTTTTTCTCCTACATGAGACAGATCTACGATAATGCCTAATTGATTCATTCTTTGAATGATTTGTTTTCCAAAATCATTCAGCCCTTTTTGTCCTGTATATTTTGAACTATTTTCTGCAGTATGTGAACTTGCCCATGATGGTGAATTATTCCAAGTCAATGTCATATAACGTACACCACGATTGTAAAATGTATCTAATCGATTGATATCATCTTCGATCATATGCCCACCTTCTACGCCATATTGTGCTACAATTTTTCCAGCTTTTAAAGCAGCTTGAATTGTCTTCCAATCTTTAGCCACCACCATTTTATCAGGATTTCTTGCAGCTACAGCGTCTATTGTATCCATTTCACGCATGGCCCATGCATAAGGATTTACTTTTTCACCATCGCACCAAATGGAAAACAATTGATAATCCAATCCACCTTCCTTGAATCTTTTTAAATCCGAATGGTTGATTCCAGTCAAGTCTTGGTCAAAACTTACTTTCTTTTCGATACATGCCGTTGGTGCGTCATTATGGGTATCTACTAGGATGGATTTAAAGTGTATTTTTTGGGCGAATCCAGACAAGCTAATAGCGCAAAAAAAGAGGGTTAGGTATTTCATGGGTGGGATCCTTTTTATTGACAACTAAAATAGCTATTTTTGCGCACAGAAAAACGACTATGTTAGATAAATTAGAAGCCATAAAAGCAAGATTTGACCAAGTAGGGGTGGCTTTGACCAATCCAGAAATCATCAATAACCAATCTGAATTTGGTAAATACAGTAAGGAATACCGTTCTTTAGAGAAGATCGTCATCCCATATGAGCGCTATGTCAAAGTGTTAGCAGAGCATAAGTTTGCAAAGGAATCTTTAAATGGAGATGATGCAGATATGCGTGAATTGGCGAAAATGGAATTGCCTTCACTTGAAGAAGAAAAAGAAGCTTTAGAAAAAGAGTTAACAAAATTATTGATACCAAAAGATCCTCAAGACGATAAGAATGCGATCATAGAATTAAGAGCAGGAACTGGTGGAGACGAAGCAAGTTTATTTGTAGGAGATTTATTGACCATGTATACAAGGTATTGTCAGAAAAAAGGATGGAAAGTGGCTGTTGCAAGTGAGAGTGAAGGATCTGTGGGTGGCTATAAGGAAGTGATCTTAGAAGTAACAGGTGAAGATGTATATGGCACTATGAAATTTGAAAGTGGTGTACACCGTGTACAAAGAGTACCTAGTACCGAAACTCAGGGTCGTGTGCATACATCGGCTGCAACTGTGGCGGTGATGCCAGAAGCAGAAGAAGTGGACTTTGTGTTGAATCCGGCAGATGTAAAAATGGAAACTGCACGAAGTGGTGGTGCGGGCGGACAGAATGTAAACAAGGTAGAGACAAAAGTGATGTTGACGCATATTCCAACAGGTACAGTGATCATTTGTCAAACAGAGCGTTCACAGTTAGGTAACCGTGAAAAAGCAATGGGTATGCTTCGTACTAAATTATTCGAAGAACAAGTACGTAAACAAGAAGATGAAATTTCAAGACACCGTAAAACATTGGTGAGTACAGGTGATCGAAGTGCAAAAATTAGAACTTATAACTGGCCACAGGGTAGGGTTACAGACCATCGTGTAAATGTCACTTCTTATAATTTAGATGCTGTAGTCAATGGAGAGATTGAAGAATTTATCGAAGCATTACAAATGGCCGAGAACGCCGAAAAAATGTTAGTGCAGCACTAACAGAAAAAATATATTGTAAAAAAGGTCTCAAATTTTGAGACCTTTTTTTATAGTTGATTATTTTACTAGACTTTGTTCCCAGGCCCAAGCAGTGCGCATCATCGCTTCCAAATCATATTGACAATGCCATCCTAATTGTTTAACTGCATGGTCGTTGTTGGCATAAATAGAAACAATATCACCCCAATCTCATAATTTAATTTCACACCAGCTACTTTTTCAAATGCATGGATTGCTTCTAATACTGTAATACCATTGCCTGTTCCAAGATTAAATACTTCACAACTATTCTGTTGATTGTTTTTCATGGAATATTGAATAGCAAGTGTATGTGCATGGGCGATATCGCAAACATGAATATAGTCTCTGATACAAGATCCGTCTCGGGTATCATAATCTGCGCCATGTACTTGCATCTTAGGTAATTTGCCAATAGCTGTTTGTGTAATGGCAGGTACTAAATTTTGAGGTCGGCCAATAGGTAATTCTCCAATAGCAGTAGTAGGATGCGCGCCTACTGGATTAAAGTACCTCAGTAGGATCGTAGATAAAGGATGCGCCAATGCAGCATCTTTTACAATGGTTTCTCCCATTTGCTTGGTGGCACCATAAGGAGAAGCAGCTGTTTGCAATGGCGTCTGTTCTGTAACCGGAATGGTGTCAGGGTTGCCATATACAGTACAAGATGAAGAGAAAATAAAATGCGGTGCATTGTATTTTACAGCCATCTGTAATAAATGGACTAGAGAGCTAATATTGTTCTCGTAATAATCTAAAGGTTTTTCAACGGATTCTCCAACTGCTTTGTAAGCAGCAAAATGAATGATACCAACAATATCGGGGTTGGCAATAAATACCGCTTCTGTAGCTGCTTTATCAGTTAAATTGACTGTGTAATTTTTAATTTTCTTACCTGTTATTTTTTCGATACCCAATAATGAATCATCTGATGCCCTAGATAAATTATCAATAGAGATCACATTGAAACCATTTTCAACTAAATCCACAATGGTATGTGCGCCAATAAATCCACAACCACCAGTTACAAGAATAGTTTGCATTAAAAATTTTTAGAATACAAAGAAACGAAATTATTAGGGAAAAATACCAGATGCTATTGATGTAATGTAAACCCAATGGTGGTACCTACGTTCAATTGACTTCTAACATGGATATTTTCACCATGTGCTTCTATAATATGCTTGCAAATGGCTAAACCTAGTCCCGAACCCCCAATGTCCCTGCTTCTTGCATCGTCTGTTCTGTAAAAACGCTCAAACAATCTTGGGATATGGGCTTCTTCAATACCAATGCCATTATCAGTAATTTCAATCAAGATTTTTTTATCGTCTAAATGATATACGCTTGCAGTAATTTCTCCATCTATTTTACCATATTTAATTGCATTCGAAAAAACATTCACTAAGACCTGATAAATTTTATTTTTATCTGCAAAAACTTCAATAGGTAGTTCACTCCCTTTTTTGAATTGGAATTGTATATTTTTTTTCAGCAATTTGACATTTAAGTTTTGAACTACTTCTGTCATCAAATCTTGTATGATAAAATGCTGTTTCAAAATAGAGTCTTTATTGATCTCTAAGTTCGTGATCAGGTCCACATCGTTCAAAAGGCCAACTAGGCGTTGCACATTTGCTTCTGCTTGTCCTATAAATTTTTTACTAAGTGTTGGGTCTTCTACTGCGCCATCTGATAACAATTCCAAATAACCTTGAATTGCGAAAATGGGCGTTTTGATTTCATGAGATAAATTTTGTAGAAATTCTTTTCTAAATTGTTCATTGGATTGCAGTTGTTGAATTTCATCTGCTTTTTGTGCAGCCCAATTTTCAACATCTACTCTAACATCGTCAATCCCTTTTTGTGGCAATATATATTTTTGATAGGCTTCTTCTCTTTTGCTGGCTTTGGTATGAGAAATCAACTTATAAATAAGTTTTATTTTTCTGTAAATAAATAATTCAAGAATTTGATAAACCAATAAATAGGTTACAATAAAACAAGCAATGAAATAAGCTAAAAGTAATTTCCAATTTGCAATCAACACAAACACACTCATTGCAATCAAGCTTGACATCAATAATGCCGTAAGTAATGCTAATTGCTTTGGCGAAAGGTTTTTTTCTTTAAACATCTTGTAATAGAGCTTTCTAAGCCTGAAACAAAGGTATTTAGTTTTGTCTAATAGTCAAACTTATATCCAACCCCTTTGACAGTGGTAATACATTCGATACCTAATTTTACCCTTATCTTTCTGATATGTACGTCAATGGTTCTATCTCCCACAATCACATCGTTACCCCAAACCTGAGATAAAATCTCGTTTCTTAAAAATACGCGACCCGGTTGTGCTGCTAATAAATAAAGTAATTCGAATTCTTTTTTAGCCAAAATATGTACCACACCTTTTAAAACAATTTTGTATTGTTCTGAATCTATAACAAGGTCTTTAATTTGTAAGGTCTTGGTTTCTGTTGTAGCAGGTTGTATTCTTCTAAACAAAGCACTGATTCTGCTTACAAGCACTTTTGGACTAATAGGTTTATTGATAAAATCATCCCCTCCTAATTCTAAACCTTTGATATGGGAAGCTTCGTCATTCAATGCAGTTAACAATACGATTAAAGTTTTATCGAACTGCTTATTGCTTCTTAAAAATTCACAAACCTCAAATCCAGTGCGCTTAGGCATCATCACATCTAAAATGATACAGTCTGGATTAAATTGTTTTGCTTTCTCAATCGCTTCACTTCCGTCTTTGGCCGATTCAACTTCATAACCTGCTTTATTTAAGTGGAAGCTTATAATTTCGATGATATCTGGTTCATCGTCTGCAATGAGTATTTTGATCGGATTGGTTTCCATAATTGATAGGGTAAAAATACCCTTAAATAAGCATAAGAGATTGATCGGGCTATATTAATTAATTGTTAACTGCTTTAGTTTTTCATTAAATGCAAAATATAGGGATTTGCTTTTTTCTCTCTACCCCAAGTAGTTGCTGGTCCATGGCCGGAATAGATCGTCATAGTATCAGGTAATGGGAAGATCTGAGTTTGAATGCTTTTAATTAAATCCAATGGATTGCTTCCTGGCAGATCAGTCCTGCCAACACCATCTTTAAAAATTAAATCACCGCCGATCAAAAAATCTTGTGCTTCATGGTAAAAACAAACACTTCCTGGAGAATGTCCTGGTGTCTCAAGCACCTTGAAAACATCTTTTCCAAATTGTATCAATTCGTCTTGTTGTATGTATTGTACTTTTCCTTTGTATGCTTCCGTCGGCACACCCCATCTTGCGCCACCTTCAGGTAAACGATCAATGACTGCTTGTTCTCTCTGATGAAATAAAGCAGTCAATCCATAAGTTTCACTCACAAAATTATTGCCAAACACATGGTCTAAATGACAATGTGTATTGAGTAAGAGTGTAGGCGTCAAATTGTTTTCTGAAATGAAGTTTGCTAGTTGCATTTCTTCATGTTTTAAATAACAACCTGGATCAACTATAATCGCTTCTCTTTCACTATTAAAAATGACAAAAGTATTTTCCTGAAATGCATTGAAACAAAAAGAGTGAATGGTCAACATGAAGTATAATTTATTGCTTGATTGTTTGTAGGATATTTTTTACAATGCCGGGACCTTCATAAATAAATCCAGTCCATACTTGCACTAAACTTGCTCCTGCATCCAATTTTGCTTTTGCATCCGCTGGTTTGAAAATACCACCACTTGCAATGATGGGCAATCTGTCCCCAATGCCTTTGTATAAATAATTTAAAACTTGATTCGATTTAGTGAGTAATGGTTGTCCACTTAATCCACCTGCACCAATGGAATTTGCACGTATCGTATTCGCTTCGTTTAAAAGGCTACGATCTAGTGTGGTATTGCTGGAAACGAGTCCATCAATTTTTACTTCGGAGGTCAAGGCAATGATGTCATCCAATGCACTGGTTTCTAAATCGGGTGCAATTTTTAAAAGGATTGGTTTATGATTTCGATTGATCAGTTGTAGTTCAGAAAATATTTTTCTCAAAGCTTCCTTTTCTTGTAATTCACGTAAGCCTGGTGTATTAGGAGAACTTACATTCACCACAAAATAATCGACCACTTCCTCTAGGCCAATAAAGTTGGTGCAGTAATCCTTCCAAGCATCTTGGTTTTCGGTCACTTTATTTTTTCCAATATTGCCGCCAATAATTAATTTGGATTGGCGCTTTGATTTTCTTTCTTTTAATCTTTTTGCAATGGCATCTACACCATCGTTGTTAAAACCCATTCGATTGATCAATGCTTTTTGATCTGGTATTCTAAACAATCTTGGTTGTGGATTGCCAGCTTGTGGTTTAGGGGTCACTGTGCCAATTTCTACAAATCCAAAACCTAACATTTCTAAACCATCCAAATGGGCTGCATTCTTATCAAATCCTGCACCAAGGCCCACGGGATTGGGAAAATGCAAGCCAAAAACGGTCTTGGATAAACTCGGATCATGCACTTGAAAATGACTATTTAGCCATGTATTCAACATAGGCAATGCAGCCGCGATATCTAAGCCCTTCATAGAAACATGGTGTGCAGTTTCAGGAGGGAGTAAAAACAGGGTGTTTCTGATGAATGGGTAGATCATGCCCCAAATTTACAATGAAATATTTAGTTGCATAAACAACTGTTTACAAAAAAGCCTACATTTATGGTGTCAATTAAAGACTTTTTTATGCAAGAAGCTTATATCGTAGCGGGTTTTAGAACAGCAGTGACCAAAAGTAAGAAAGGTGGTTTCCGTTTTATGCGTTCAGACGAATTAGCCATTGAACTCATTCAGGGTTTAATGAAATCCCTGCCTGCATTGGAACACAAATTAATTGACGATGTGATTGTGGGCAATGCTGTGCCAGAAGCAGAACAAGGTTTACAATTTGGAAGAATCATTGCTGCAAAAGCGTTGGGCATAGAAGTGCCAGGTATTACCATCAATCGTTATTGCGCAAGTGGTTTAGAAAGTATTGCCATGGCGACTGCTAAAATCAGAACTGGTATGGCAGATTGTATTATTGCAGGTGGTACAGAATCCATGTCAATGGTGCCAACTGCAGGCTGGAAAACAGTTCCAGCTTATTCGATTGCAAAAGACGAACCAGATTATTATTTATCTATGGGCTTAACTGCAGAAGCAGTGGCCAATGAATACAATGTAAGTAGAGAAGATCAAGATGCTTTTGCATTGGCATCTCATCAAAAAGCGAAACAAGCGATTGACAATGGACATTTCAAAAAAGGCATCCTGCCAATTGAAATCACTGAAACTTATATCAACGAAAACAATAAGAAGGCAACACGCAACTTTACAGTAGATACAGATGAAGGTGTTCGTGCAGACACGACTTTAGAAGCTTTAGCTAAATTAAAACCAGCTTTTGCAGTGAAGGGAACAGTAACCGCTGGTAACTCCTCACAAACGAGTGATGGTGCAAGCTTTGTGGTGGTGATGAGTGATCGTTTAATGCAATCTTTAGGACTTAAGCCAATTGGAAGATTGGTGAATTGTGCAGTGGCTGGGGTGCATCCAAGAATTATGGGGATTGGACCAATAGAAGCGGTGCCAAAAGTATTGAAGCAGGCAGGCATGAGTTTAGACCAGATAGACCTTTTTGAACTCAATGAAGCCTTTGCTTCTCAGGCCTTAGCTGTCATAAGAACCCTAGGGTTAGACCAAGCTAAAGTCAATATCAATGGTGGCGCAATTGCTTTAGGTCATCCTTTAGGTTGTACTGGATCCAAACTAACTGTACAGATAATCAATGACTTAGAGCGCTTAAATAAGCGATATGGTATCGTAACAGCTTGCGTGGGTGGTGGCCAAGGTGTGGCTGGCATCATCGAAAAGCTCTAAATCAAAGTTCATCGCAACGTTCATCCATTTTTTATTGAATTTTGGGTAAAAATCAATAGCTTAGAACTTCATTATTTTAAAAAGAAAATAAAGTTCATATGCGTATTATTACCCTTGGTTCTATGCTATTGGCATCTGTATTGACTTTAAGTCAAGCAAATGCTCAAAAAGTAAAGAAAGCTGCTGCTGCTCCAGTAGCTACTACCGAAAAAGTAGACATCAACAAAGTATTTAAAGATTGGAAGCCAAGGAATATTGGACCAGCAAGCATGAGTGGACGTGTGACCACTATAGATGCGGAAGTTGCGAATCCAAATCATATCTGGATTGGCGCTGCATCTGGTGGTGTTTGGAAAACAAGCAATGCCGGTGTAAGTTGGACACCAGTTTTTGACGAACAACCTATTTTAAATATTGGAGCATTGGCTATTCAGCAATCTAATCCAAGTGTTGTTTGGGTAGGTACTGGAGAAGGTAATCCAAGAAACTCAATCAGCATCGGAGAAGGTATCTACAAAACAATGGATGCTGGTAGAACTTGGAAGCGCATGGGTTTAGAGCTAACTAGAAATATCCATAGAGTCATTATTGATCCTACTAATCCTAACACAGTGTATGCTGGTGCGATTGGTAATCCTTATGGTCAAAGTAAACATAGAGGTGTATACAAAACAACAGATGGTGGAGATACATGGAATCAAATCTTATTTACCAATGACACTTCTGGTCCTGGTGATATGATTATGGATCCATCTAATCCTAATAAATTATTTGTTGCGATGTGGCATCACTACCGTAATCCATATCATTTAGAAAGTGGTGGAAAGGGAAGTGGATTATATATGACGATTGATGGTGGAAAAAATTTCATCAAATTAGGAAAAGAACATGGTTTACCTGATGGCGATTTAGGTCGTGTAGGTATTACGATTAGCCGTTCAAATCCAAATATGGTGTATGCTTTGGTAGAATCTAAGAAAAGTGGATTGTATAAGAGTGAAGATGGGGGCTATTCTTGGAAATTAGTGAACGGTCAAAAGTCTATTGTAGACAATCGTCCTTTCTATTTCCAAGACATCATTAGCGATCCTTTGAATGAAAATACATTATGGTATATCAGTCAAACAGTTCAAAAAAGTATTGATGGTGGAAAGAGTTTTGAAACCATTATTCCTTACAGTGGTATCCATCCAGATCACCATGCATTTTGGATTCATCCAACCGATAATAAATATATCATTGACGGAAACGACGGCGGTATAGGTATTACACGTGATGGTGGTAAGACATGGATGTTTGATGAAAAAATTCCTGTAGGACAATTCTACCATATTAATGTAGACAATGAAATTCCTTATCATGTAATGGGAGGTATGCAAGACAATGGTTCTTGGAGAGGCCCTGCTTATACAACTACTCAAGGTGGTATTCGCAATTTTGACTGGGATAATTTATGGGGTGGAGATGGATTTGATGTAATGCCTGATGCAGAAGATGCAAATTGGGTGTATGCAATGAGTCAGGGTGGTAATGTAGGAAGATACAATACCGTAACAGGACAATCTTCTTATATCAAGCCGCCAGCACCAGATGCAAAAACATTATTAAGATTTAACTGGAATGCTGCCATTGCGCAAGATCCATTTGATAAAAAAACAATTTATTTTGGATCTCAATTTTTACATAAGAGTACCAATAAAGGGGCTGCTTGGGAATTGATTTCTCCAGATTTAACAACCAACGATAGTGCTAAAATTGACCAAAGAGATAATGGTGGATTAAGTATCGACATCACTGGTGCAGAGAATCATTGTACGATTATTTGTATTGCACCAAGTGCAGTTCAAAAAGGATTAATCTATATTGGTACAGACGATGGTAAGGTTCAAATGACAAGCAATGGTGGTGCAACTTGGACCGATTTAACAGCCAATATCACTGGGCTACCTAAAGGTGCTTGGATTCCTCAAATAAGAACCTCCGCATTCAATGCAAACGAAGTATTTGTGGTGGTGAACAATTATAGACAAGGTGATTTCGCACCCTATATTTTCAGATCAATGGATGCTGGAAAAACTTGGACGAATATGGTGGACGAAAAGAAAGTAACAGGTTATGCATTAACGGTATTGCAAGATCCAACAGAACCAAACTTAATATTTGTAGGAACAGAGCAAGGTATGTATGTAAGTTTAGACAATGGTGTTCAATTCCAACAATGGAAAAACGGATACCCAGCTGTATCAACTTATGATTTTGCAATTCAAGAAAGAGAAGCAGATTTAGCCATCGCTACATTTGGAAGAAGCTTATGGGTATTGGATGATATCAGACCTTTAAGAAAACTAGCTAAAGCACAAAATGCTAAATTCTTTATGAGTGTGCCTCCAACAGCAATCAATTTATCTATTAAGAATTCACCTTATGAGTGGAGTACTTGGGGTATGTGGGATGCGCCAAACAAACCAACTGGTATGGCTATCTCAATTTACTCAACTGATACGGTGAAGAAAGCAAAAGTGCAAATTAAAGATGCAATGGATAACGTGATTAGAAATTTGAATGTTAAATTAGATTCTACAGGTTTAAATAGAAGTTATTGGGGCTTTGAGCAAAAAGGAAAAAGAGGCGCTGGCGCACCAAAATCTGGTGGCGGTGGATTTGGTAGAAGAATGGCAGAAGGTGCTGCTGATGCTAGCCCTGCAGAAGAAAGAGAATTTACTGGTAGAGATGTGTTGCCAGGTAAATATAAAGTAGTGGTTACTGCTGGTAATTGGAAAGATTCAGCCATGGTTGAAGTGGCAGATGATCCAAGACTTCCTAGTAAAAACGAAGTAGTACTTGCACAAGATAAATTATTAGATCAATTGCAAGTGGTTGCAGACAAGTACAATGCTGCGCAAGATCAATTGGATGATGCAGATTTAATTTTAACACAATTAAAAGCAGAGTGGAAAGATAAAAAAGACAAAGGATTGGATAGCTTGAACAAAGTACATAAAGCCATTACTGAAAAAGTGAAGAACTTAAGAGAGATGATGGTGGGCAAAAAACAAGAGAAGCAAGGTTATGGTACCGTAGCAACAATCACTCCAATTTCTATTATCCGCAATGCGAGTATGCTTGTAATGGGTAAGACTTCTATGCCAGGTGCACAAGAAGAGCGTGCCATTGCAGAAGCGAAAGTGGCAGCTGATGAAGTTGCTACAAAAGTGAATGCGTTCTTTGCAAAAGACTGGGCAGATTTCAGAAAATTAGTAGAAGCTACACCAATCAAAAAATTTAAAGAAATAGAAGCAATTAAATAAAGACGAAGTCCTCCAATTGGGGGACTCGTTTTTTAAATTTTCAAACAAGGATTATTCATTATAAATTTCAATCATGAAAAAACTACTTTTTGTATTTCTAGCATTGCTTGGACTAGTTGCTATTAGTCCTGCGCAAGCTCAAAAGAAAAAACCAACTGAAACAACCAAGCCAGTTGAGTTGACACAAGACCCTATTATTAAAGCACAAAGTTTTAGACTAGTAGGTCCGTTCAGAGGTGGAAGAGCTTCAGCAGGTGTTGGCTCCTATACTGATGTAAATACATTTTATATGGGTGCTACCGGCGGCGGTGTTTGGAAAACAACCGATGCTGGTAATAACTGGAAGAATGTTTCTGATGGTTATTTCGGTGGAACGATTGGTTCTATTGCGATTGCGCCATCAAATGAATCTATCGTTTATGTTGGCGAAGGAGAAGCTACGATGCGTGGTAATGTAAGTGAAGGCTTAGAGGGTATGTGGAAGTCAACAGATGATGGGAAAACATGGAAGAATATTGGCTTAAAAGAAGCACGTCATATTGTGCGTTTGATTGTGCATCCAAAAAATCCAGAAATTGTATGGGCTGCGGTGATGGGTCATTTATTTGGTCCAAATGAAAACAGAGGCGTGTACAAGAGTATAGATGGAGGTGCTACATGGAAAAAAGTATTGTATGTGAATCCACAAACTGGTGCAAGTGATTTAATTATTGATCCAAGCAATCCAGACATTATGTATGCTGGTACATGGGAATTGATTCGTACACCGTATAGTTTAGAAAGTGGTGGTGCTGGCTCTGGTATGTATAAGAGTACAGACGGTGGAAATACTTGGGAGTCTATCAAAAATAATAAAGGATTACCTAAGGGTGTTTGGGGTATAGTGGGTGTGGCAGTTGCAAAATCAAATACCGATAAATTGTATGCATTGATTGAAAATGCGAATGGTGGATTGTATGTATCAAATGATGCAGGAAAAACTTGGGAATTAGCAAGCAGTGATAATAATATTCGTCAACGTGCTTGGTATTATACCAAAGTATTTGTTGATCCTGCAGATGAAAATAAAGTATACTGCCCTAATGTAAACTTTATGGTCTCTTCTGATGGTGGTAAAAGCTTTACTTCTTTAAGAACACCACATGGTGATCACCATGATTTATGGATAGATCCTAAGAATGGAAAAAGAATGATTGTATCAGACGATGGTGGTGCGCAAGTGAGTATGGATGCTGGCAGAAACTGGAGTACCATGATGAATCAGCCAACTGTACAAGTATATCGTTTGAGTACTGATAATAGTTTCCCTTATCGTATTTTAGGAGCGCAACAAGATAACTCTGCTTTCAGAATTAAGTCAAGTACCTATGGTGCATTCATTGGCGAAAACGATTTTGATGTAACTGCAGGTGGTGAAAGTGGTTATATTGTGGCTGATCCATTGAATAGTGATATTGTGTATGGTGGCTCTTATGGCGGATTAATTACACGTTATGATCATAAAACAGGAGAGAATAGAGTGATCAATGTATGGCCAGATAATCCAATGGGTGCTGGCGCAGAAGTGATGAAGTATCGTTTCCAGTGGAACCATCCAATCTTCTTCTCTCCACATAATCCTAAGAAATTATATACAGCAGGTAACCATTTATTTTCTTCAGAAAATGAAGGTGCAAGTTGGAACATGTTATCTCCAGATTTAACAACAGACGATAAAACAAAACAAAAAAGTTCTGGTGGACCAATCACACAAGACAACACGAGTGTGGAATATTATTGTACGATATTCACTGCTGCAGAATCACCAGTTGAAAAAGATTTATTATGGACAGGTAGTGATGATGGTTTGATTAACGTGAGTAAAGATGGTGGTAAAACATGGACGAATGTGACTCCAAAAGATGCACCTAAGTGGATCATGTGGAATAGAGTAGAAGTAGATCCAACAAGAAAAGGAACTGCTTATTTTGCAGGAACTAGGTATAAATTAGATGACTTTGCACCTTATATCTACAAGACCACAGACTATGGTGCTACATGGACTAAGATCACCAATGGAATTGACCCAATGCACTTTACTAGAGCTATTGTAGCAAGTCCAAGAAAAGCAGGTGTCTTATTTGCTGGTACTGAATATGGATTGTATGTATCTATTAATGATGGTGCTTCTTGGGAGCGCTTCCAGTTAGATTTACCAGTAACACCAATTACTGATTTATTGATTAAAGATCATAACTTGATTGTGGGAACACAAGGAAGAAGTATTTATGTTTTAGATGACTTATCATTTATCGAAAACTTCCAACCTGCGCCAACTGTAAATAAAGTATTCCCTATTGCAAACACATATCGTGTACCTCCACAAATGGGTGGCAGAAGAGGACGTGGCGCAACTGTAAGTATGCCTGCGAATGTAGGTACGAATCCTGCGAAGGGTGTGGTGATCAAATATTGGAATGCAAATACTACTGATTCTTCTAAAGTAGAAATTGAAATTATGGATGATCAGAAAAAAGTGATCAAAAAAATAAACCAATCAGAAGTAGGTGGTCCAAGCAGCGAAGCTGGATTCCAAAGTTTTGTTTGGAATATGTACCATAAAGAAGCTGAAAAGCCAGAGGCTGGATTGATTCTTTGGAATGGTTCAACAAGTCCTGTATTGGCAGCGCCTGGTAAATACACGGCGAAAGTGACTATAGATAATATCGTATCTGAACAACCATTTACAATTGTTGCTGATCCAAATTATAAAGTATCCGATGCAGATTTAAAAGCACAGGAGCAATTCTTATTAAAGGTTGCTGGCACTTTCAGTGAGATTATGAAAAATCTAAAAAGTATCAAAGAATTACGTGCACAGATTGGTATGTTACAAAAGAAAACAAAAGATTCTGCTTTCCAAAAACAAGCAAAGGAAGTATTGGCTAGCTTAACTTCTATCGAAGAAGCATTGCACCAAACAAAAGCAAAGAGTGGACAGGATGTATTGAATTTCCCTATTCGCTTAGACGATAAAATTGCTGGTGTATTTGAATCAGCAGCATCTGGTTACACTGCACCAACACAACAAGTGCAAGGTGTGTATGAATTGTTAAAAGGACAAGTAGATGCTGAATTCAACAAGCTAGATACATTAAAGAAAACAGGCGTTAAGAAATTAAATGATGCAGTTCATCAATTAGCCATTCCAATCATTGGTGGATAATTGAAAAGTAACATGATATAATTTGTTTGCTTATATAAAAAGGTCCCGAGATTTCGGGACCTTTTTATATTGGTAGAAAATGAAATTAGTTTACTAGGATTTATCCTATTACACTTAATAGCATTTGGTATGCTATTTTCGGCTATTCAAAATCTGTATACAATAAATATTTTTTACGCATTAATTTAAATGCATTTAATCCAGGTTGCCAGCTAGCTCTAATAGTTGCAGCCGATTGACCTGATTTTAATTGCTCCATCAATAAGGCATTACCTGCTAATTTATTAAAGAAATAGTCGGTAGCTAATTTTGATTTAGGCTCAATAAAAAAGCTATCTTTTACAGGGAATGCTTGGTACATTTCTATAATTAAATCCAGATCAATCTTATTTGGTGCTTGTTGATTGCTTAGATCCCATCCATAACAAGTTTGCCCATACAATTTAGAACTCATCGCACCTGTTCTTGGTCCAGGAATAAAGCTAAAACTTTTGCCTTTGATGCTTGGGTGACCAATATACGCAAATGCGTGTGCAGTGCCGCGTCCTTCACTCATCACAGACCCTTCGATCAAACAGGTGGTTGGATACCAATAGATGGCATTCATGTCTGGTAAATTTGGTGATGGCGCGATATTGAAAGTGTACATAGACTTGTGGTCATAATTCTTACAAGCAATCACAGTGAATTGAAGCGGACTTGCTGCTTTATTGATATTGCTATCTGCTGGTGCTGTCAACCATTTTTCACCCACCAACATTTTAGCGTATTCGCCAATAGTCATACCATATACAGTAGGGATCTGCTTTTTCCCTACAAAACTACTAAAGGGTTTTTCTAAAACTGGTCCATCTACATAATGACCATTTGGATTAGGACGATCTAAGATAACCAATGGCTTATTATTTGCCCATGCCGCTTCCATATAGTATTGTAACGAAGAGATATAAGTATAAAAACGTGTACCCACATCTTGAATATCAAATAGCAATACATCTACATCAGTAAGATCTGCTTCGCTAGGGCCATATTTTTTTCCATAGAGCGAAACAATTTTTACGCCTGTTGCTTCATCTATACCATCCTTGGTTTTTTCGCCTGCATCCGCTGTGCCTCTAAGGCCATGTTCTGGGGTAAATACTTTTTGTATTTGAATCCCACTTGCAAGTAAAGTGTCAATCAAATGTTTTTTGCCTACTGTAGCAGTGTGGTTAGTAAACAAGCCTACTCTTTTATTTTTTAAAAGCGGCAAGTATTGTGCTGTTTGGTATGCACCTGGTAAAATAGGTGCTGTTTTTTGTGCCACTGTATTTAAACTTAAAAAAAGTAAAACACCTGCTAGGCAAATCATCGTTTTGTTTTTCATAGACTAATTTAAATATTTTCCAACAATTGGCATTCTTCTGCCCACGCCGAATGCTTTTGGCGATATTCGAATAATTGGACAAAATTGATTGCGTTTGTATTCGTTGGTATTGACCATTTTTAATGTCCTATCTACCATTGCTGCATCAAATCCAAGTGCTTTAATATTTGCAGGATCTGCACGTTTTTCAATGTATTGATACAATACTTGATCTAATATGGCATAGTCTGGTAAGCTATCACTGTCTTTTTGATCTGGTCTTAATTCTGCACTAGGCGCTTTTTCAATAATATTTTTAGGGATGACTGCTTTTGTTGAATTAATGTAATTGGCTAATTCATACACTTGTAATTTATAACAATCACCTAAAACACCCAATCCGCCGGCCATATCTCCATACAATGTGCCATAGCCTGTTGCCAATTCACTCTTATTGGACGTGTTCAATAAAACATAACCTAATTTATTTGCAATCGCCATTAAGATATTTCCTCTCGATCTGCTTTGGATATTTTCTTCTGCCAAAGAAAATGGTAGGTCTTTAAAAATCGGTTTTAAAGTATGTAAAAAACTTTCATACACCTCTTTAATAGGAAGGATATCATATGGATTGCCTAAGTTCTTACTTAATTCAACAGCGTCATCTATTGAATGCTCGGTTGAATAAGGAGAAGGCATTAAGATAGCGTATACATTTTCTTTACCAAGTGCATCGCAAGCAATGGAAAGGGTTACAGCGGAATCAATCCCTCCTGAAGATCCCAGAATGGCTTTTGTAAAACCCATCTTATTAAAATAATCCTTCACCCCTAAAACCAATGCCTTGTAAACCTGATCAATATTTAATGCAGGTACTAATGTTGCAGGATTTAATTCCTTACTGGGCAGGGATGCGGCAGGTTCAAGAATTTGTGCATTGATAGTGCCATCATCATTGCATTCAAAAATTTGCATTGCAGCTTCAAACATCGGTAAAGCACCACATAAATTTGCGTCTTTATCAAATACCAAAGAAGCACCATCGAATACAATTTCTGTTTGACTTCCAATTGCGTTACAGTAAAATAAAGGCTTTTTATATTTTACCACATTAGATTTTATGGTGGCTTTACGATCTTCGTCATGTGTATAATCAAATGGAGAAGCGCTCAGATTCAATAAAATATCTGGGGACTGCTGCATCATTTTATCCATTGGGCAAATGGTGTACAAAGGATTGTCACCAAGGTTCCAAATATCTTCACATATAGTGATTGCTAAATTTTTTCCTTTAAATGGCACTACTTTCCACGCACTCGATGGTTCAAAATATCGATTCTCATCAAATACATCATAGGTAGGCAATAATGTTTTATGAATCTCCGCTTGAATTTTTTGATCGTAAAGAAAAAATGCAGCGTTATACAAAGGCTTCCCTTTTTCATTGGTATTGTGCGCAGGGGCACCAATTAAGACACCAATGGTATCTGCTACTTTTCTAATGGCATCTACACTAGCATAACATTGGTTGATAAAATCACTAAATTCTACAAAGTCTCTCGCAGGATAACCGCAGACACTCATTTCACTAAATAATATTAAATCAGCACCTTGTTGCTTTGCGCTCTCAATAGCATCTATGATCTGTTTTGTGTTGGCCTCGAAATTGCCAATATGATAATTCTGTTGGGCGATACAAATCTTCATGCACCAAAGGTCGGTTTTTAAAAGAAATAACCTCGCTTTTTTTGTACTTTCGAGGATGCGAATAACTATTTTATTGTATGGATTGATTGGGCTTGCCCTGGTGGGATGTTCAAGTCCAACCCAGGACCCAGCGCAGCTTGGACCAACCCCAAGGCTGAATGAAATACGATTTGACAGTGCCTTCTTTGCTATGGACAGCTTGCATTTTGAGGCTGATTTAGCCAAATTGGTCCAACAATACCCTCAATTTTCAGAAGATTATTTTAACCGAATTTTGATGTTGTCTTCCAAAAAGGAGTCCGAAAAAATATGGGCATTTTATAAAGCATATCTCCCAATTTACCAAGCAACAAGTAAAATTCAAGCTTACAAAAAAGCCAGTCCAGAAATAGCAGCAGCATTTAAAAGATTCCATTTCTATTTCCCAACATATCCTTTACCAAAGCAAATCATTTATTTTATTGGACCACTCGAAACGTATGGCAATGTGGTGACAAAAGATGGACTAGCTATCGGTCTACAATTGTACATGGGAGCAGCATCAAGTTGGTATTTTTCTGAACAAATCAATACCATCTACCCAACTTATATTAGTCGGCATTTTGCACCAGAATATATTGTAGTCAATAGCGTTCAGAATATATTGAATGACTACGATCCTTTGACATTGAATGGGAAACAATTGATTGAACAAATGATTGAAATAGGTAAACGTCAATATATACTCAGTCAATGTTTACCAAATGCCTCGGATACACTAATATTAGGCTATACAAGCAATCAGTTAAAAGCAATCGAAGACAATAAAGGAGATATTTGGACTTTTTTATCAAGCCAAAACAGGCTTTTTTCTGTGGATCCGAGTTTAACTAGAGCTATCATAAATGAAGCGCCTTATAACGATTATTTTGGAGAAGATATACCTGGAAACGTAGGTAAATATATTGGCTATACGATTGTAAAATCTTGGATGAAACAGCAAGATAAAAAATTAAAAAATGACCTCAATCAATTATTGAAGACACCAGCAAAGACCATATTTGATCAAGCTGATATTGATTTTTAGCGCTAATTTTTTTAATAGTTAAGATAAAAAAACTTTAAGCTGATCGGCTTAATTTAATTTAACTGGAGCAATCATTTTGAATGCAGGAATTTTAACTTGAATGGCTTCCTTGTTTTCAATATTTTCCATACTATAATAACCTTGCATTTTGCCAAGCTCGGTTTTTAAATTACAGCCACTCACATATTGGTATTGCTTTCCTGGCATAATTAATGGTTGAACGCCCACCACGCCTTCACCTTCGACCACTCTGTGTTCTCCATTGCTGTCAAATATCTCCCAAAATCTACGTAGTAATTTTACAGGAAATGAGTTGTGGTTTTCGATAGTTATGCGATAGGCAAACATAAAATCTTGCTGTAAAGGGTTGCTATAATCTTTTTGGTAAAAGGTTTCAACACTTACTTCTATGCCCTCTGAAATGGTAGAAATCATGACCGTTATGATCAAAAGTAACTTGCAGAGTATACTGCCTTATAAAATTAGGAAATATTTTGCTCAGCATGCCCAAAAAATAGCGCTATTTTTTTTTAAGCAGGTAGAACTCACCTAACTTTGCGCAGACGTTTGCAAATTGTAGTTTCAAACCCATTTTTTACTATAAAAACTGACTAAAATGAAGATAGCTGTAGCTAAAGGTGACGGAATCGGTCCGGAGATTATGGAAGCAGTAATTGGTGTATTCAATGCGGCAAAAGTACCATTGGAATACCAGTACGTAGACATGGGAAAATGGGTATTTGACAAAGGATTTAGCATCGGAATGACCCCAGAAGCTAAAGATACCATTGAGCAATTAGGGATCCTATTTAAAGGGCCAATGGAAACGCCAAAAGGTAAGGGCGTTAAAAGTGTGAATGTAACTGCAAGAAAAACATGGAACACTTACGCAAATGACAGAAAATTTCAAACATTAAGTGGGGTAGATACGGTTTTTAGTAAAGCCGGTATCAATATAGATTTAACTATTGTGCGTGAAAATATTGAAGATACTTATGGCGGTATCGAACACATGTTGACACAAGATGTAGCGATTGCGAGAAGATTCATTACAAGAGGCGGAAGTGAACAAGTAATTCGTTATGCATTTGAAATGGCTCAGAAAAAAGGTGCAAGAAGAATTACATGTGGACATAAGGCCAACATCATGAAATTAACGGATGGTTTATTCTTAGAAGTTTTTTATGAGATCGCAAAAGAATATCCAAATTTAAAAGCGGATGATGTGATTGTAGATGACCTATGTATGAAATTGGTAAGTCGTCCAGACTTATTTGATGTAGTAGTATTAACTAATTTGCAAGGGGATATTGTAAGTGACCTATGCGCTGGATTAGTTGGTGGACTTGGTTTTGCTCCGTCTTCAAATATTGGTGATCATATTTCAATTTTTGAAGCAGTGCATGGTACTGCACCAGATATTGCAGGTAAAAATATTGCGAATCCAACTTCATTATTATTGAGTGGATTGAATATGTTGCGTCATTTAGGTATGATGGAAAAAGCAGCTATGATTGAAAATGCATTATTGTATACACTAGAGTCAGGCATTCACACTGGTGATTTTGGAGACAAATCAATTCCTTCTGTAAACACAACTGTTTTTGCACAGGCGATCATTGATAATTTTGGCAAAGAACCAGCGCATCATCCAAAACCTAGCTTGCCAGATTTTAATTTTGTACCTACCAATAGTGCTATTACAAAAAACCCAATGTTGCTAAGTTCAAATAACGAGGTGCATAAAATTGTTGGCGCAGATTTCTTTGTTGAAACTACATTACAACCAAGTGAGCTGGCTGCTGTTGCCATTAAACAAGAAAAAAATCAATTAAAATTGGTGACGATCTCTAATAGAGGAACACAGGTTTGGCCAACAGGTTCTGTTTTCACCAACCTAGTGAATCAATATCGTATTCGATTTGAAACCGACCCGGCAAGTCCGCTTAACCAAGCAGACATTTTAGATTTATATAGTGCGCTGTCTAAAGATTTGAAGATTAGTTCGCTCGAAATCTTGAACATGTGGGGTGATAAAAAAGCGTATAGTTTAGCTCAAGGACAATAAGCGATCTGGTATTTAGTTTTATCTACCTTATTTTGCCCTTATTTGCTATAAAATTGCCTATTTCGGTGGGAAAAAATACATTTTTAGTGTAATTTCACGACTCAATTACAAATTAGCTTTTTACCTATGGCAGAAGTAATATTAATGCCCCGTTTAAGCGATACCATGACTGAAGGTGTTGTTGCGGCTTGGCACAAGAATGTGGGGGATACCGTAAAAAAAGGTGATTTATTAGCCGAAATTGAAACGGATAAGGCAACCATGGAATTGGAGAGCTATCAAGATGGTGTTTTATTACATATAGGCACACCTCGTGGTGGGAAATTACAAGTAAACGATTTATTAGCCATTTTTGGAAAAGCAGGGGAAGATGTATCTGCTTTGATTGCTCAAAATACAGGTGCGGCAACTGCACCAGCTCCAATTGAAACTGCACCAGCATCGGTAGCACCAAGTCCTGCTCCTACAACTGCTGCAGCATCTACAACTACTGTAGACGTTTCTACAATGGAAGAAGTGGTATTGATGCCAAGATTAAGTGATACGATGACCGAAGGGGTGATTGCAGGATGGCATAAGCAAATAGGAGATGTAGTTAAAAAAGGAGAAGTGCTAGCAGATATCGAAACCGATAAGGCGACGATGGAATTGGAATCATATAAGGATGGCATATTATTATATCAAGGTGCAAAGGCAGGTGAGAAAATTTTAGTGAATGATTTACTTTGTATCATTGGACAACAAGGTTTGGATATTGCACCAATCGTTGCAGCAGTAAAAGGAGGAGCAGCTCCAGCAAATGCTGCACAGGCCCCTGCACCAGCTGCACAACAAGCCCCTTCTGTACCTTCTGCTCCAACTACAAATACGGTGACGACTTCTACTACTCAAGTAGTGAATGAAGGAAGAATCTTTGCTTCTCCATTAGCTAAAAAAATCGCTAAAGAAAAAGGCATTGATTTAAAATACGTGAAAGGCACAGGAGAGCATGGAAGAATTACAAGAGCAGATTTAGAAAATTATACCCCAGGTGCAGCTGCTTCAAGTGTTGCAAAGGCATCTGCTCCAAGAAATTCTAATTTCGTTGGTCAAGTAAGTTTTGTAGATACGCCAGTTTCTCAAATGCGTAAAACCATTGCAAGACGTTTAAGCGAAAGTTTATTTACAGCGCCGCATTTTTACTTAACCATGAAAATTAACATGGATGCGACGATTGCTGCAAGAACGGTGGTGAATGAAACTGCGCCTGTTAAGATAAGCTTCAACGATTTTATTGTAAAAGCAGTAGCGCTTTCTTTAAAACAACATCCAAAAGTAAATAGCAGTTGGTTAGGCGAAGTCATTCGCGAGAATCATCATGTGAATATAGGTATTGCTGTAGCAGTTGACGAAGGATTATTGGTTCCAGTACTTCGTTATGCAGACGGACTTTCTTTGGATGAAATAAGTGTATCTGTAAAAGAGTTTGCTAAAAAGGCAAAAGACAAAAAATTACAACCTTCAGACTGGGAAGGAAGCACTTTCACTATTTCTAATTTAGGTATGTATGGTATAGATTCATTCACTGCGATTATCAATCCTCCTGATGCTTGTATTCTAGCGGTTGGTGGCATTGCACAAGAGCCTGTAGTAAAGAATGGTCAAATAGTTCCAGGCAATGTCATGAATGTAACTTTAAGTTGCGACCATAGAGTAGTGGATGGCGCAACAGGATCAGCTTTCTTACAAACTTTGAAAAGCTATTTAGAAGAACCTATAAGAATGTTTGTGTAATTAATTTTCAGGACCCCATAAACGGGCCTCTCGATTTTTTTTAGGCTTATTATTTTTACTCTAATGATATTAAAAAGCCCGATCAAAATGATCGGGCTTTTTTTTTTAATCTAAATCACATCCTATAGGAGCACCTGGAGGAATCACTACAGGTTTAGGAAGGATAATATCTTCTGGGTCATCGATTCTACTTATTGCATATTGATAATGCGCAGCAAGTTTAGGATTACTGATTGAAAGACTAGTTAATTTTGACTTTAATTTATTTATTCTATTCGCACAAATACTCTTTACTTCAAAATTAGCATCGCTACTTTGACTCAATCCAATTAACCAACTTAAAGTTTGCTGTTGTGTTTGTAATTGAATTGAACCTGCTAAGCCAGATACAGCAGGCGCATACCATGTTTTATCTAGTATTGCATCTAGTACATTGTCCCATCCCATACTACCTGCCCTTGCCTTATTTTGTACTAAACGATTGGCTCTTTCTGCATTGAATAAAAAAGACAATTCAAAATCGACCAAGGCTTCTGCTGGAGACAAAGCGTCAAAGCTCAATCCGGTTCTTTTTGTAAATAATTCTCCAACACCATAATACATTGGAGGTCTTGGAGGAATCAGTTGTAAAATATTTTCTGGAATAGATAAGAAACTAGGATTTAAACAAGACAATGCTGCATTCAACGCTTTTTGTTGTAAAGCATTAGAAAGAATAGTGGGTTGAATTTGATTTTTATCGCCTCTCACACTGTATTGATAGTTCACACCTCCGATTAACTTAGTCACTGCTTCATATTGGTAGCGATGGTAATTGTATACTGGTACAAGCATGTCTTCTAGTTGAGCCAATGGTGTTCCAATTTTCACAGCTTCTTCTCCAAACTGCTGCATAGCTTTAGTACGTACTGCAAAAGTTTGCATTAATCCATCTACAGCATCTGCTTGATTGTCCCATAAATGCGCATTCGGGTGCATACCACCAGCTGCTCTTGCATCAGCATCTGCAATAAATTGCCATCCATTTTTTGAATTTTCTTCCAACAATTGATTCAATGCTTTTGATTCATCGGTGCCATTTGGAAAATCTTGATACCCATAAGTGATGGCGCGTTTATCCCAAAGACCAATTTCATCTGTGTAAATTTTAGAGAAATCTAATGCACCTTTTTCATTTACAAAAATATTTGGATGCGGGTAGTCCATCACAGAAGCCCTGTCGTTAAAGCTAGATGCATAATTATGTTGTAATCCTAAGGTATGTCCAATTTCATGTGCAGAAAGTTGCCTTAATCTATGTATAGCAGCTTTTCGCATTGCTTCTGAAACGGGCTGACCAGATATATACGGAGACAATAATGCCGCAAAAATTAAATAATCCTGTCTCACTCTCAATGATCCAAGAGACACCTGGCCTTTGATAATTTCTCCTGTTCTAGGATCTGCTACAGAAGCACCATAACTCCATCCTCTGGTAGAACGATGCACCCAATTGATCATATTGTAACGAATATCCATTGGATCTGCAGAGTCAGGAAGGATGTATAATTGGAATGCATTTTTATAGCCCGCAGCTTCAAAAGCCTGGTTCCACCATCTTCCACCTTCTAATAAAGCAGAACGAATTGGTTCAGGCGTGCCATTGTCTAAATAATAAATGATTGGCTTAACAGCTTCACTGATTGCAGCAGTAGGATCTTTTTTCTCTAAACGATGTCTATTGATCACCATTTGCTGAATTGGTTCGCTTATGTCTGAACTGTAATCAAAATAACTTGTACCAAAAAAGCCACTTCGAATATCATATTTTCTTGGTGTGTAATTATTATCTGGCAATTCTACAAAACTATGGTGCATCCTAACTGTGATGGCTTCTGGAGATGGTGTGACTGATTGCACCAATCTTCCAGCGTCTGACCCACCAACAAATGTCACAGTAGCTTCGAACTCTGCATTTTTAGGAAAGTTCTTTGTATTTTGAATATAGATGGCAGATCTATTTTCGTTTATTGAATAAGTACCTTGTCTTGCGCGCTTAATTCTGTCAACCACACCATGTGCATCTCTTAAAAAGAAGCTGGTTGCATCCACTAAGATTTTATGCATCGATGGATCACTAGCATTTCCCTCTTCGGCTTCGATTGTAAAATTAAATAAGATTGATTGCGCAAAAGATTGTTCAACAGCTTTTTGTTCTCTTTTGTCATTGGTGACAGCTCTGTAGTCTAAATTAGGCTGCGTTAAGAATAATTTTTTGCCAACTCGATTAAAGTAGACAATTCTTGAATCTCCTAATTGACCTCTATCAAGCCCAATATCATTGGATCCTAGGCCGGCTGGCAATGAATTGACATATAAAAATGGAGTATTCAATTTATCTACTACTAGATAGATTTTTCCGTTGGCATTGTCCCAATAAAAATCATAAAATCCTTTTTTTAATTCCATATTTTTTGTCTTCTCTGCAATGGAGCCAATTTGAGAAAAACCAAAAAATGGGATAAGTAGCAATACAAGTATCTTGCGCATAGGTGTTTATTTTTGTTGACATAAAAAAATCCCGCATAAAGCGGGATTTAAATTAAGCTATTATGATTAAGCTGTTGGATTAGTGTCTGTACTTGGAGCTTCAAAAAGTGTAGGTGTAACTACAGGAGCTACTACAGGTGCTACCTTTGGAGCTGCTACTTTCTTAGGAGCCGC
>JBDKGO010000009.1:0-28716 GCA_039798125.1 Bacteroidota bacterium
TTAAATTTTTCTAATATTTGTTTTAATCCATTTTGTTGAATATGCTTCTCAAACCAATTTTGAACAGTTGTATTTGGTGCTAGTTCAATCACTGTTTCATCGGTTAAATGCAATTGCACAATGGCATTCCAGCCAATACAAAATGCAGGGTAGCGAAGGGTAGTGCGCACAAAATCTTTGACCCCTTGTAAATGGTAAGTTTCAATATAGGACAAGGAATTTCTATTTGGATAATAGGCCAAATGACCGATTCCTGGCAATTCCACCACAGGTGTATTTTCAAATATTTCTGAGTAATGTTTTGTTACAGTGGCACCATCTTCAAGATAAATTGCACCTGCTTTACCGGCTAAAATGATATTTCTAGGGTTCCAACTGATTTTATAATGCCAAGGATTGTCATCACTTTCTGGCGCCACCAATCCGCCACAATGCGATTTAAAGCTAGTTATTTTGCCTCCTTTTTCGTGGATCTCATCTAGTATAGCCATCGCACTCATATGGTCAATTCCGGGATCTAAACCCATTTCACAAAGGAATAAAAGCTGTTTAGATTCTATTTCTGTAGCAATCGAGCGCATATTATCGTCCACATAGGAGGCTGTGAATAATGGTTTCTCAAATTGTAAACAATCCTTAGCCACTAAAAAATGCAGTTGAGCAGGCAACATAGAGACAACGATATCTGCTTTTTGAACCAAATTTTGACGATCTAAATCATTTTCTAAGTCAATGCCTAGGGCTGTTCCATTAGGGGCATTATTCCACTTATTTTTAGCGATTGTTTCGTCACCGTCTACCAGAAGGATAAACCAATCATTTTCGACCGCCTTTTGTTGTAAATATTGGATTAAAACTGTGGCAGATTTGCCGGCTCCAATAATGAGAATTGTTTGGCTCATTTTTGAATGTATAAGTGGTTAAAAATGTATGTGTTAAAGTTAGTATTTATTACCAAAAACTGTGGATAAAATTGTGTAAATTAATACGCATTTTAAGCATAAAAAAGGGGTCAAAAAGGTATCTTCGTAGAGGTTCGTATCCATGGTCTTTTTGGCCACTGGAAATTGACTATAAGAAACAAAAAATATGGAAGAAAATTTAGGCGGAAATTTAGGTCTAGAACAGACCCAAGACAATGATCGAGTGATCAGAGTCAACATTGAGGAACAGATGAAAACCTCTTACATTGACTATTCAATGTCTGTAATTGTAGGTCGTGCATTACCTGATGTGCGTGATGGTTTTAAACCAGTTCATCGTCGTGTGTTGTTTGCCATGCACGAATTAGGAAACAATAGCAATAAAGCGTATAAAAAATCTGCTCGTATAGTTGGAGAAGTGATGGGTAAATTTCACCCACATGGTGATACCGCTATTTATGACACTTTAGTGCGTATGGCACAGGAGTGGACGATGCGTTATAAGTTAGTAGATGGACAGGGTAATTTTGGTAACCAAGATGGTGATCCACCGGCAGCGATGCGTTATACGGAAGCGCGTTTACAAAAGATTTCCGAAGCCATGTTGGATGATTTGGAAAAAGACACGGTCGATTATCAATTGAACTTTGATGATAGTTTGTCTGAACCAAGTGTACTACCAACAAGGATTCCACAACTATTAGTGAACGGATCATCTGGTATCGCAGTAGGTATGGCAACCAATATGTTGCCACATAATTTGAATGAAGTAGTAGACGGATGTATCGCCTACATCAACAATAAAGACATTACAATCGAAGAATTGATCTCCATTGTAAAAGCACCCGATTTTCCTACAGGTGGGGTAATATATGGCATGGAAGGGGTGAAACAAGGTTTGATGACAGGTCGTGGTCGTGTAGTAGTGCGTGGAAAGTGTAATGTAGAGACAAAAGCCAATGGTCGTGAGATGATTGTGATCAACGAAATTCCATACCAAGTAAATCGTGATCAATTAACAGATCGTATTGGTCAATTGGTCGTGGATAAAGTGGTAGATGGTATTACACACGTGAACAATGAAAGTAACAAGCGCGAGGGAACCCGTATCGTTATTGAATTACGTAAGGATGCTGTTGCACAGGTAATCATAAACCAATTATTCAAATTCACAGAATTGCAAACCAGTTATGGTATTAATAATGTGGCGTTGGTAAAAGGTCGTCCTAGAATTTTGAACCTAAAAGATTTGATTTTAGAGTTCGTTGATTTTAGAATGGAAGTGGTGATTCGTCGTGCTAAATTTGAATTAAGAAAAGCCGAAGAGCGTGCACATATTTTAGAAGGGTATTTAATTGCTTTAGATCATTTAGACGAAGTGATTCGTTTAATCAGAAGCTCAGCTAATCCAGATGCTGCAAAAGAAGCCTTAATCAATGCAGGATGGGGTATTTCAGAGATCCAAGCGAAAGCAATTTTAGAATTAAGATTGCAACGTTTAACAGGCATGGAGCGTGAGAAAATTAAAGAAGAATTTGACCAATTGATGAAATTGATTGCTTCTTTAAAAGAATTATTAGGAAGTGAACATTTACGTTTTGAGCTGATCAAAACTGAATTATTAGAAGTGAAAGATAAGTTTGGTGACGAACGTAAATCAGAGATTCAATACTTAGCGGATGAAATGCGTATCGAAGATTTAATCGAAGAAGAAGATGTGGTGATTACCATTTCTCATTTAGGTTATATCAAACGTACATCTGCCACTGAATATCGTCAACAAAAGCGTGGAGGTCGCGGTGCCATTGGTTCTAAGACAAGAGAGGAAGATTATGTAGAGCATTTATTTATTGCATCTACCCACGATACCATGTTGTTCTTTACCGAAAAAGGAAGATGTTTCTGGATGCGCGTATATGAAATTCCAGAAGGTGAAAAAACAAGTAAGGGTAGAGCGATCCAAAATTTAATTCAACTACCACAAGACGATAAAGTTAAAGCCATTATCGAAGTACGTAATTTGGCAGATAAAGATTATGTAAATAATCACTATATCATCTTATGTACTAAGAAAGGGATCATTAAGAAAACATGTTTGGAAGAATTTAGTCGTCCTAGAGTAAATGGTGTGAACGCAATTACCATCAACGAAGGTGATGAATTATTAGCAGCACGTTTAACCGATGGCAATAATGAGGTAATGATGGCTGTGAAGTCTGGTCGTGCAATTCGTTTCCCAGAAGAAAAAGTGAGACCAACAGGAAGAGGTGCGATTGGTGTGGCGGGGATCGAAGTGGACGATGAAACAGACGAAGTAGTTGGTTTAGTTTGCGTAAGCAGAGAAGATAAAGACCGAACTATATTAGTGGTGAGTCAACAAGGTTATGGTAAGCGTACTCCAATTGATGACTACCGTATCACCAACCGTGGTGGTAAAGGTGTTAAAACCATCAATGTGACCGAAAAAACCGGATCCTTGGTTGGTTTAATGGATGTATTAGAAAAAGAAGACTTAATCATTACATGTAAATCTGGTGTAACCATTAGAACAAGTATCGCAGACATTAGAGAAGCGGGTAGAGCGACACAGGGTGTAAAATTGATTCGTTTAGACGAAAATGATGAAATTGCAGCGACTTCAAAAATCGAAGAACAAGATGTACCAGAGGAAGGAGAAAATATTAATAATGAAGCGATTATAGCAGATAATGCAAGTAATATTTCAACTGAAAATACAGATACATCTATTAACGATACACTAAACAATGAAGGCGATGATACGCCAGATGCATAAATTTATTAACTTAGATCATTAAATTAATCAATATGAAAAAATGGATTGGTACAATGTTTTTGATGACATTGATGCAAACAGCTTTTGCTCAAGACTTTAAAAAAGTAGAGACAAGCTTATTATTAAATAATTTTGAGGCAGCAAAGACAGAATATGAAAAAGTGGTTGCAAAAAAACCAAGTCTAGAAACCACAGCAGAAGGGTATTACTGGAAATCAAAAATTTATACAGGTTTATCAAAGGATCCAGCTTCAAAATATCCAGATGCTACTGAGAAATTATTTACAATCATACAAGACTATATCAAAGCAGATCCTGAATTCACAATTGCTACAAAAAATGGCCAAGAACCTTTCTTCGAAGTGTATATCAAAAGTTTTAAAGATGGTGTAGCAGCATTTGGAGATAAGAAATGGAAAGAAGCTGCTGCTAATTTCGATAGAGGTGTTGTTTTTAGTGATATCATATTTTCAAAAGGATGGTCTACGAATAAACAACCATTTGATACGACTACTTTGATGTATGCTGGTTATGCAAATCAAAATGCTGGAAATGAAGACCTTACTATTAAGTATTATACTAGAATGATTGATGCGAACATGAAAACACCAGATTTGATTGACATGTATAAGTATGTATTAATCAAAGCAGCAGAAACAAAAAATAAAGCATTATTCGACCAATATTATACTGTTTCTGAAAAGAACTACCCAGAAGAGAAATGGTTTGAATTTAGAGCAGATTATATCGACAAAAACTTGACAGCCGAAGAAAAAGTAGCAGCATATGAAGCACAAATAGCAGCCAATTCGATCAATGAAACAGAATGTCAAATGTATGGTGATATGTTTATGGCTTCAAGAAACGTAGATGGACTATCTGACGAAAAGGCAAATTATTTCTTAGATAAAGCAGCTGATGCATATATGAGAGCTTATAAGTTGAATACTTCCAATTTTGCAGCAGCCTTTAACGTTGGTATTAGCTATTACAATCAATACACTGTATTGGATGAACAATTTGGTAATAATATCAGGGCTTTACAACAATTGAATACCAACAAGCCAGTTGCACCTAAAGATCCAAAGAAAAAATTGGCTTTTGATGCTGCATTTAAAGCACAACAAGATTCTATCAAGAAATTGAACTTAGCATTAGATGCACCTATGAAGGCAAAAGCAGACCAAGCAATCGAGTGGATCGAAAATGCCTTCAATATTGTGAAAGACAAAACCACATTATCTAGACAAGAGAAGAATGTAGCGGCTAGATCTGTTGATTTCTTAGCAACATTATATGCTGCTAAAAGAGACAAGAACAGAACCAACCAAAAGTTATATGATGAGTTAGACGCTAAGTTTACCAAATACGATATGTTACACGATAAATACCAATAGATGAATTCTTTTGGATGATATCAATACTCAATTATTTAAAAGCCTTCCCAAACGGGAGGGCTTTTTTTGCGACTATAAGGTTTTAGAATACTCAGTATGTATCCGAATAAAGAATAACCACCAAACGGATAACTACTAAAAGGGTATATTCTTAAATATATTATTTAACATAATGTTAATTATAAGCATCTTAAATAGGTTTAATTCGATCAATAGACTGTTTGTTGTATAGAAAATAGGTTGTATTTTGTAGGATAAACATATCTCATTATGCCATCACATTCATCTAGAAGGAAATTTGTACAAGACGCTGGTTTAGCATCTATTGCTTTAAGTTTAAGTCCACAGTTTATAAAAGCTCAATCAACAGCTAAAAAAGATATCATCAAAATTGGTGTCATTGGAACTGGTTTCCGAGGTCAAAACCATATCGATTTATTGGTACAACGTTCAGATGTGGTGGTGGTTGCATTTGCTGATCCGGATGAAAAGATGTTAGCGGATGCCCAAAACATCCTAAAAAAAGCAGGTAAAACTGCCGCAATTGAATATAAAAATGGCAAGGAAGACTATAAAAACCTACTTAAAAGAACGGATATAGATGCGGTAATCATAGCTACTCCATGGGAATGGCATATCCCTCAAGCTATAGAAGCGATTAAAAATGGCATTATTCCAGGTGTAGAAGTATGTGGTGCTATTAATATTAAGGAATGCTGGGATGTGGTGAATGCAAGTGAAAAGTACAATGTGCCTGTAATGTGTTTAGAGAATGTATGTTATCGCCGTGATGTCTTGGCTGTTTATAATATGGTAAGAAAAGGCCTATTTGGTGAATTATTGCACCTACAAGGTGGTTATGAGCACGATTTAAGGGGTGTTAAGTTCAATAATGGTGTTACGGCTTATAATTCAGGCGTTGAATTTGGTGAAAAAGGATATAGTGAGGCAAAATGGAGAACAAACCACTCCTTATATAGGAACGGAGAATTGTATCCAACGCATGGATTAGGGCCTGCTGCAATGATGATCGATATCAATAGAGGCAATCAATTAACAAGACTATCTTCTGTGGCTACTAAGGCAAGAGGTTTACATAAATATATAGTTAACCATCCACAAGGTGGTGAAAATCATCCTAATGCGAAATTAAATTTTAAATTAGGAGACATTGTAACAACGAGTATTCAGACTGCAAATGGAGAGACTATATTATTAACGCATGACACCAATTCTCCCCGTCCTTATAATCTTGGCTTCAGGGTTCAAGGAACTCAAGGCCTTTGGCAGGATTTCCATGCTGGTCAATTTTCAGCAGGACATATCTATATAGAAGGACTTTCCCCTAAAGCGCACCAATGGGAAAACCCAGAAGCCTATTTAAAGCAACACGACCATCCATTATGGAAACGTTTTGAAGCTGATGCGACTGGCGCTGGTCATGGAGGAATGGACTTTTTCGTGATCAATGCTTTCTTAGAATGTATTAAAAGAGCGGTTCCATTCCCTATGGATGTGTATGATTTAGCTACTTGGTATGCTATTACCCCATTGTCTGAAAAATCAATCGCAGAAAATGGACAGGTACAAGAGATTCCAGATTTCACCCGTGGAAAATGGAAAAACAGAAAGCCTGATTTTGCAATGGATGACCAATATTAATATTAAATAATTTTGTTGAATTCTATCAACAATTGATGTTGATTTAAAGTACGATCTAAGTTTTGACTAGGTCTATCTATTTTATAATATTGGTCTAATTGTAGATAGTCGGTGATGAAACGAAGTGCTTGCATGTATATGATACATTGTCCAGAAAATGCAAAATGGTCCTTTTCAAATGAAGTCAAGAACTCCCCCATGGCTTCTAAGTAGCCATTTTGAATTGCAGTCCATCTTTCCGGAATAATTTTAATTTGACTTAAATCCTGGCAGGCTTCATTGACTGGACAGAGATAGGTCCTGCACATATCTCCAATATCACTTATGAAATAACCAGGCATGGTTGTATCCAGGTCGATGACACAAATTGCATTTTCGTCCTTAAATAAGACATTGCTAATTTTTGTATCGTGGTGCGTGACCCTTAAATGAGCTTCTTTATTGGATGTAAAATCCAACCATTTTTTTACATAAGATTGATGGGACTGAAGAAATTGAATCGCATCTTTTGCGGTAGCCATTCTTTTGGTATCTCCATGTATCAAAGCCTGTTCAAATTGATGGTACCTTAAAGCAAGGTCATGAAAATGAGGAATAGTGACTTTTAAGGCCTCTATTGGAAATTCAGATAAACTCGCTGTAAATTTTCCAAATTGATGTGCAGCTTCTTTTGCTTGATCAGCATTTGTTAATACATCCAATGCGAAACCCTCAATTTTCTTGAATGCACGGTAATGCTTCCCCTCCCACTCGATCAATGTCTCCCCTCTTAAATTCGGCACCAAATGTGTGTATAATTGATCTGGAACAGTTGTATTGTAATATTGTCCAATCGATTTGATATTGTGATCAATGGCATATGGGTCTTTGAATACTTGAGTATTGATATTTTGTAGAATAAAAGCACCTTGTGCAGTTTGCAGTTCATACGTTTGGTTAATTAACCCTTGACTTAATGGAATTGCGATTGCATTTTCCCATCCATATTGATCAAATATTGTTTGCATCATAATCAGTATAAATGTACAAAATTTACTGCTTACTGACTATCTTTAAGAACTGATATTAACAGCACAATCACTATGGACAGAAGAAAATTTATCAATTTAAGTGGATTAGGCATTACTAGTTTTTCGATACCTAATTTTATCCAATCCACTAATCCATCAAACACTTTCCAACCCATAGTTGCATCCACCTGGGACGCTGGGTTAAGAGCAAATGTAGCAGCTTGGGAAGTATTAAAAAATGGAGGCAAAGCTTTAGATGCAGTTGAACAAGGTGTCATGGTCACTGAAAATGAACTCAATTGTTGTGTCGGATTAGGCGCAAACCCAGATAGAGATGGGATAGTAACATTAGATGCTTCTATAATGGATCATGAATTTAATTGTGGTTCTGTTGCATTTTTAGAACGCATCAAACATCCTATTTCAGTGGCAAGAAAAGTTATGGAAAAATCGCCACATGTTTTTTTGGTTGGTGCAGGTGCACAAGCATTTGCTTTGTCCAATGGGTTTACCTTAGAATCTGCTGATTTATCTGAACAAGCAAAAAAGAATTATAAAGAATGGTTGAAAACATCGAATTATAAACCAACGATTAATGTAGAGAAGAATCAATCGGTTACAGTTAATGATCCTGCGTTCAATGCACCAAAAAAATTATCAAACGGTGAGTGGAATCATGATACGATTGGAATGATTGCACTAGACCAATTTGGGAACCTAAGTGGAAGCTGTACCACAAGTGGTGCTGGATTTAAAATGCATGGTCGTGTAGGAGACTCACCTATCATTGGTGCAGGTTTATATGTAGACAATGAAGTGGGTGCAGTCGTTGCAACAGGTCAAGGGGAAGATGTGATCAGAGTGGCTGGAGCAAGTGCAGTGGTGGAATGGATGCGTCAGGGTAAAAGCCCAGAAGAAGCCTGTAAACTTGTTGTTGAAAAAATCAATCGAATCAAAAAAGAAAAAGCGAAAGAAATTCAAGTTTGTTTTGTCGCCATTAATAAAAAAGGAAAAGTGGGTGCATATGCTTTACAAAAAGGTTTTAACTTTTCTGTGCATAACAATGAAGGCAACAAATTAATTGATGCTGCTAATTTAATTTAAAGATGTCAAAAGTAATATTAGAAATTGCTGCATTTAATATTGAAGCTGCATTGAATGCTTTAAATGCAGGGGCTGATAGAATTGAATTTTGTGAGAATCCAATGGAAGGAGGCACTACCCCATCTTATGGTAGTTTATTGCTTTTATCAAAATTAACTAAGCAACCAATTTTTCCAATTATTCGCCCAAGAGGAGGTGATTTTTTATATACAGACAGAGAATTTCAAGTGATGCAAAACGACTTGATGGCTTGTCAACAATTGGGATTCAAAGGTGCTGTGATTGGATTATTACATGCCAATGGAAGTATTGATATAAAAAGAACGAGTGCTTTAATTCAGGCTGCAGGACAAATGGAAATAAGTTTTCATAGAGCATTTGATCGTTGTAAAGATCCATTCTTGGCATTAGAACAATTAATAGAAATTGGTTGTAAACGCATTTTAACAAGTGGTCAAGTTCCGAATGTGGGAAACGCAATTCCAATGATTCAACAATTGGTTGAAAAAGCAAAAGATCGAATAATTATTTTACCTGGAAGTGGTGTGCGAGCAGATAATATTGCAAATATTGTCACACAAACAGGTGCAAAAGAAATGCATAGTTCTGCTAGAAAAGCAATGCCTTCTAAAATGACGTTCAATCAACCAAGTATGCAAGAAAATATGCAATATTTTGATGTGGATGTAGACGAAATTAGAGCAATGATGAAAGCGATTAATACAGCATCCTAACCCTGATCGTTTCTTTCACTTCTTTTAATAAGGTCATGGCTTGCTTGGATAATTTACTATCCACATCTAAAACCACATAGCCGATTTCGTCATTTGTTTTTAAGTACTGACCTACAATATTGATTTTATTTTTTGACAATAAAGTATTGATCGCACCTAATACACCAGGTACATTTTTATGGATATGTAAAATTCGATGTGCACCGTCCACTGGAGGCAAGCTCAAAGATGGGATGGTATGTGAACCATTGGAAACGCCACGTTCTAAGTATTGGTATAATTTAATACTAACGTCTTCACCAATATTTTCTTGTGCTTCTTCTGTGGATCCTCCAATATGTGGGGTCAATAAGACATTGGATAAACCTTGCAATGGGGTGCTAAATGCATCTCCGTTTTTTTCTGGCTCCTCCGGAAAAACATCTATCGCTGCACCAGCAATTTGTTTTTCTTTAATCGCTTCTGCTAATGCATCTAGGTCCACCACTTCTCCCCTAGCATAATTCACTAAAATAGAACCAGTTTTAAATTGCTTAATGACCGATTTGTTGATCAAATTTTTAGTTTGATTTGTTTCTGGCACATGCAATGAGATAATATCTGAACTACTTACAATTTCTTTGATAGATTTTTTTGCTTGGGCATTTCCTAATGGCAATTTTGTTTCAATATCAAAAAATTGAACGCGCATTCCCATGGCTTCTGCCATCACACTTAATTGCGTGCCAATATTTCCATAACCAATGATACCCATTGTTTTGCCTCTTAATTCAAAACTACCTTTTGCATCTTTATTCCAAATCCCATTATGGGCTGCTTTATTTTTATCTAAAATTCTACGAATCAATAAGATGGAAGCACCAATCACCAATTCAGCCACACTCCTGGTATTACTATAAGGGGCGTTGTAAACAGCAACCCCTTTTTGTTTACAAGCTTTTAAATCTACTTGGTTGACACCAATACAAAAACAACCTATCGCTTGCAATTTTTTTGCATTATCTAAAACTTTCTTTGAAATAAATGTTTTTGAACGAATACCTAAGATGTGCACATCTTTGATCACTTTAATCAATTCCTCCTCGCTTAATGCGCCAGACAATTTCTTCACATCGGCATATCCTTGTTGTTTGAAATATTGTACGGCTTTATCGCTAATGTTTTCTAAAAACAGGACTTTAATTCTATCTTTAGGAAAGCTGGTAAGGTCAATTTTGCTCATATCACAAAGTTAATTTAAAATTAGCGTTTTGACTTCATTCACAATATATTATATCTATTTTGCGTTATGTCTATGTACCATTATAAATACTAACAGATGATCGTTCGATGCTTTTTATTATTACAAATTTTATTATTGACTGCCTCCTGTGGATCAAGTCAGGGGCCAAACTTTACCTTATCTGGAAATAGCTTTACGTATAATAAAATTACTACTGGAGAAAAAGAACAATATGCCGAAGCGATCAAAGCAAAGTACCAATCCATTTTAGGGAACAAGAATTTCAGTGGTCAAATTTTAGTAGCTAAGAATGGGGAAATCATTTTTGAAGATTATAAGGGTTATGCGAATTATAAAACCAAAGATTCCTTGGTGGCAGCAACCCCAATACATTTAGCATCTGTCTCTAAAACATTTACCGGTATGGCTGCCTTGCAACTATGGGAAAAGGATCAGCTAGACCTGAAAGCCTCTGTAGATCAATATTTGCCTGGTTTCCCTTATAAAAATGTAAACATTGAAATGTTATTATCCCATCGAAGTGGCTTACCAGATTATGCCTATTTCATGGAATCAAAACAATATAAATCGGTAAGGTATAAAACAAAAAGAGGCCGTTGGGCTAAGAAATTGGTTTTGGTGAAAAATACGCCCCCTTTTAGACCAGGTTTATATACCAATCAAGATGTATTGGACTTCATGATTCAAAGAAAACCTACCATTGCAGCCAATCCAGACAGGGTGTTTAGGTATTGTAATACCAATTATGTGTTGTTGGCATTGATCATAGAAAAAATAACAGGTCAAGACTTCCCAACCTATTTGCAAGAAACCATTTTTAAACCTTTAAAAATGGAAAATAGTTTTGTGATGAGTCAAAAAAATATGGACAAATACTTGCCATCTTACAATGCTCAAATGGTGCCTTATCAAGTGGAAAAATACGATATGATCTATGGTGATAAAAATATATATAGCACAGTAAGAGACCTTTATTTATGGGACAAGGCCTTGACAGAAGGTCGTTTTTTACAACCAACAACGCTTGAAATGGCTTATGAACCTAAAAGCCCAACCAATAAATATTGGCATAATTATGGTTTAGGATGGCGCGTATTGGCGAAGCCGAACGAAGAAAAGCTCATATATCATAATGGTTGGTGGCATGGAAACAATACGGTTTTCACCCGTTTAGTCAATCAAACAGCTACAATCATCATTTTAGGGAACCGATATAACCGTGCCATCTATAAAGGCAAGGAGATTGCAGCCGTATTCACAGGAAAAGAGGATACAACGTCATTGGTTGAGTAAAATAGCGCATTTTACCCCTATTTTATCGTTTTTTTGGACTTTACCCCCTATTTTTGCACTCCTTAATCTTAAACAAAAAGAATATAAGTATAGCTTATGAAAGATCTTCTATTTTATGCCGTTCCGGCAATGGGTATTTTTGGTTTATTGTATACAATGTTGAAATTCAATTGGGTATCTAAACAACCAGCTGGAAACGATCGAATGAAAGAAATCAGTACCTACATTTCGGAAGGTGCGATGGCGTTTTTAAAAGCAGAGTGGAAAATCCTAGGATATTTCGTAGTGATCGTTGCCTTATTATTAGGTTTCATGGCCACTAAAAACGAAGATAGTCACTGGACAATTGCTTTAGCTTTTGTAATTGGAGCCGTATTTAGTGCAACTGCTGGATATATTGGGATGAAAGTAGCTACTAAAGCAAATGTTAGAACAGCGGAAGCTGCAAAAACAAGTTTATCAAAAGCATTAAATGTTTCGTTTACAGGTGGATCTGTAATGGGATTAGGTGTTTCTGGTTTAGCTGTTTTAGGTCTAGGTGGTTTGTATTTAATATTAAAACAATATTTCTATGTAACTGGAGATCCAAAGGAAATGCTAAGAACAATCGAAGTATTGACTGGTTTCTCTTTAGGTGCTGAATCTATCGCATTATTTGCGCGTGTAGGTGGAGGTATTTATACAAAAGCTGCTGACGTTGGTGCAGATTTAGTAGGTAAAGTAGAAGCAGGTATTCCAGAAGATGATCCTCGTAACCCTGCAACCATTGCAGATAACGTAGGTGATAATGTAGGTGACGTGGCTGGTATGGGTGCCGATTTATTCGGTTCTTATGTTGCGACAGTATTGGCTACAATGGTATTGGGTCAGGAAGTAACTGGTCCTAATGGTACCGTTTTAGTGGATAATTTTGGTGGTCTATCTCCTATTTTATTACCAATGATGATTGCTGGCATAGGTATTTTATTATCTATCGTGGGAACCTTCTTTGTTAGAATTAGCGAAAATGCACCTTTGACTACAGCGGTAGTTCAAAAAGCTTTAAATATGGGTAATTACGGTTCAATGATTTTAACTGCAATAGCATGTTATTTCTTAGTGAACTTTATTTTACCAGAAACGATGACATTACGTGGATTAGAATTCACAAGAAATGGTGTGATTGGTGCGATTGCGGTTGGTTTAATTGTGGGTACTTTAATGAGTATCATCACAGAATATTATACTGCAATGGGCAAGCGTCCAGTGTTAAGTATCATCAAGCAATCTAGCACGGGTCATGCAACAAATATTATTGGTGGTTTAGCAATTGGTATGGAATCTACTTTCTACCCAATTTTAGTATTGGCTGCAGGTATCTATGGTTCTTATGCTTGTGCAGGTTTATACGGCGTAGCTATTGCTGCTGCAGGTATGATGGCTACAACAGCAATGCAACTTGCGATTGATGCATTTGGTCCTATCGCAGATAACGCTGGTGGTATAGCAGAAATGAGCGAATTGCCAGCTGAAGTGCGTGAGAAAACAGATATTTTAGATGCAGTTGGAAATACAACAGCAGCAAGTGGTAAAGGTTTTGCAATTGCTTCTGCAGCATTGACTTCATTAGCATTGTTTGCTGCTTTCGTAGGTGTTGCGATGCCAGACAATCAACATATTGATATTTATAAAGCGGATGTTTTAGCTGCTTTATTTGTAGGTGGTATGATCCCATTCATCTTCTCATCTTTAGCAATTCGTGCCGTAGGTGAAGCTGCAATGGCAATGGTAGAAGAAGTTCGTCGTCAGTTCCGTACGATTCCAGGCATTATGGAAGGCACTGGTAAACCAGAATACGATAAATGTGTGGCGATCTCAACTGAAGCTTCTTTAAAGAAAATGATGTTACCAGGTGCTATCACTATCATCTCTCCTATCTTAATTGGTTTCACAATGGGTCCAGAAGCTTTAGGTGGTTTCTTGGCTGGTGCTACAGTAAGTGGTGTATTGATGGGTATTTTCCAAAACAATGCAGGTGGTGCTTGGGACAATGCTAAAAAATCTTTTGAAAAAGGTGTTGAGATCAATGGTGAGATGTTCTATAAAAAATCAGAACCACATAAAGCATCTGTAACAGGTGATACAGTGGGTGATCCATTTAAAGATACATCTGGTCCTTCTATGAATATCTTGATCAAATTAATGTCAATTGTATCATTGGTTATTGCTCCTACTTTAGCGCAATTACACCCAACTAAAACAATTGAAACAAAATCTCAAACAGTTGAAATTTCAGTATTTAGTTCTGATTCTACTGCAAAACTTGTTGATTCTACTACCACAGTTACTTTTTCTGCTGATTCAAAAACATTGATTCAAGCTTTACAAGAAGATGGTTTAGCAACAAAAGAGAATGTAAATATTCAAGTGTTAGATGGTAAAATTTCAGTGAATGGTGTTGCATTAACAGATGCACAAAATGAAAAATATGCTGCTTACTTGAAAAAGAAGTAGTTTGATTTTAATATAATTTAAAAATCCCTCCAATTGTTTGGGGGGATTTTTTTATGCGATCATAGCAAGTGTTTGCTTCCCTCCCATTGCAAATAGGGCATCAATTATACAGGTATTTTGAATGAATCCAATACTTTCATCAAATACTTGTTGGTATTGAAATTGCTTGCCTGCTGTTTGAAAATTATTTGGCTTAATTGAATCCATCCATTTTGTTTCTATATTCATATTGGGATGTTCAATGGATGTTTCAATCAACCATTTTGATTTCAATTGTTGTTTTGTCCAATACTGTGTGGCAATTAAAAAATCATTAAGGTAAACATACTCATTATCATACAATGCTTTAAGACTATCTACATAATACTCAAAATAAGGTGCTCTTTTGTAATTGACACTAATTGCTTTAAAATGCTGTGATTTCCAAGGACTATCGAAGGCAATTCGTACCTCATTCATTGGTGTCTTTTGATCCCTCCCACCAACAATTGGTATGGTTAGATGCAATGGACCTTGTGCAGTGGCAATGACCATCCTATTTTTAAAACTCATTTTACTAAAAGCTACATTACTGTCGAATACAATTTGTTCATGTTGTGCTAAAACATGGTAATAAGACAAACAACCAAAATAATGTAAATCCGTATAAACCATGAATGAATATTGTTTTGTAATTTTAATAAAATTAATCCATGAAGCAATTCAAATACGGTTTTTTATTTTTAATGATTTTATTGACTGCTTGTTCAGAACCACAATCTTTTGAATTCAAAGGGCTTCAAGATGTTCAGTTGGATAAATTAACCATGGGTAAAAATAAAATCAGCGTTAATATTAAGTACTACAATCCCAATCCTTTCTCTTTGTTGCTAAAACAAATTGATTGTAAGATTTTATTGAATAATGGAAATTTCACAGTGTTGAAATTAGACACCAATTTCACTATTCCTGCAAACAAAGAATTTTTAATTCCTGCACAACTTGAATTTCAGATGTCGGACTTAGTTAAAAATAGTATGGAACTCTTGTTCAATAAACCTGTTAAATTAAATATCACGGGCAATGCCACTTTGAGTAAGGGCATTTTTACAAAGACAGTACCTATCTCCTACGAAACAACACAAAAATTAAATTTGGGTGCTGCATTAGCAGGAATGAAATAAGTAATTACTGCACTTATATTATTGTTTCCAAGTAGATGGACTATCTCTCCACTCCATCAGTGTGGATTGTGTATTGGCATCCACCATTCCTTTTTCAACAGCTAATTCAATCAAACTTGCGTAGTTGGTTAATGAAACATAAGGAACACCTGCTGCTTTGAATGCATCTTCAGCAATCTGGAATCCATAGTTAAATATAGACACCATACCCACTACTTCAAGACCAGCATTTCTTAAGACATCTACTACTTGTAAGCTACTCTTACCAGTAGAAATTAAATCTTCTATCACTAAAATTTTATTAGTTGTAGCATAAGCACCTTCAATTTGATTGCCTAAGCCATGTTCTTTTGGTTTTGGACGAACATAGATATAAGGTAGTTTTAATTGATCCGCTGCCATGGCACCCCAAGGAATACCTGCAGTGGCAACTCCTGCTAACATATCTGCCCCTTCAAATTTTTCGAATATCACATTGCACATTTCGCTCTTAATAAAGTCACGTACATATGGAAATGAAAGCACTTTACGATTATCACAATAAATAGGACTTTTCCAGCCACTAGCCCATGTAAATGGATCATTTGGGTTTAACTTTATAGCACTAACTTGTAATAATTTCTCAGCGACTGCTTTTTCGTTCGTCATATCCTAGATTTGACACGAATTTACCGTCAAAAAGGCAATATTTTTGCAAGAGTTACTAAATACTATACACATTTTATGTTGACATCAATTATCGCAGCTGGAGGTATTGTAATGAATCCAAATGAGGAGATCTTATGGATCTTTAGAAGAGGTTTTTGGGATTTGCCAAAAGGCAAATTAGATCCTAACGAAACCATTGAAACTTGTGCAATTAGAGAAGTGATGGAAGAAACCGGAATAAGCCAGCTTGTTCTTGGCAAACTGATTTTAACTACGACACATCAATACTATGATAAGTATTTAAATAAAGAAGTGGAAAAAACGACTTATTGGTATGCGATGACCACTGATACAATGCAAAATGGAATACCTCAAACCGAAGAAGATATAGAAGCGATTGCTTGGGTAAAAAAAGAGGACATTGCACCCTATTTAGAAAAAACGTATGATACCATAAAAGCTGTGATGGAAGCTTTTCTTAATTCAAAGCATCAATAACCACTTGGGGTAAGAATGGAGAAGCATCACCACCATTTCGGATAATATCTCTTACAATAGTAGATGCTACTGAGGTATACTTAGGTTCGCCTGTTAAAAAGATGGTTTCAATATGACGATCCATTGTTCTATTGGCGTCAGCGATTGTTTTTTCATATTCAAAATCACTCACGTATCGAATCCCTCTTAAAATAAATCGAGCCCCAATAGATTGACAATATTTTATGGTTAGACCATCGTAAGTAACAGCTGCTACTTTAGGTTCATCTTTATAAATTTCTTCAAACCACTGTTTCCTTTGATCTGCACTAAACATTGGATTTTTTGCAGCATTGATACCTATACCAACAATCACTTTATCAAATAAAGGAAGTGATCGATTGATGATATCTATATGACCAAGTGTAACCGGATCAAAAGTGCCAGGGAATAAACAAATTCTTTGCATCTGCATAATTTAAGGGTTGGTGCGTCCAGTTAAAAGGTATAAACAAGCCATTCTAACAGCCACACCATTTTCTACTTGATCTAAAATGATGGATTGTTGACCATCTGCCACATCACTATCCATTTCTACACCTCTGTTGATTGGTCCAGGATGCATGATTAAAATGTCTTTATTCAATTTTTGTAGCCTTGATTTAGTGATCCCGTATGCCAAGTTGTATTCTCTTAAAGAAGAGAATAAAGGTTGATTTTGACGTTCTAATTGAATTCTAAGCACATTTGCTACATGACACCAGGCAAGTGCTTTATCAATATTGTATTCTACTTGAATACCTAGTGCTTCTTTTAAGTAAGTTGGAATTAAAGTTGGTGGTCCTGAAACCATTACTTCTGCACCCATTTTCTTAAGAAGATAGATATTACTTAAAGCAACTCTACTGTGCATGACATCTCCAATAATGGCCACTTTTAAGCCTGCTATTTTACCCATTTTCTCTTGCATTGAAAATGCATCTAACAAAGCTTGTGTTGGATGTTCATTGATGCCATCTCCTGCATTGATGATGGGTGCGTCTATATGTTTTGATAAGTAATGTGGTGCGCCAGAAGCACTATGCCTCATTACTACCATATCCACTTTCATACTTAGGATATTATTCACTGTATCCAACAAGGTTTCTCCTTTTGCAGCAGAAGAATTGGATACGGTAAAATTGACCACATCGGCAGATAACCTGCGCTCTGCAAGTTCGAATGAGATTCTTGTTCTAGTTGAATTTTCGTAAAAAAGATTGACAATTGTGACGTCTCTTAAAGTCGGTACTTTTTTAACTGGTCTCTGAAGGACTTCTTTAAATTGCGTTGCAGTAGATAAAATAAGTTGGATATCCTCTGTTTGGAGGTCCTTGATACCAAGAAGATGTTTGGTAGATAGTGCCATTAAAAAGCAAAATTAATATAATTTATTGATCTAACAAGATTACTTCGTCAACTCCCTCATTTTCTTTCCATTTAACTTTTACCTTAAAAGGGGTCAAAGTATCCATTTCCTTACCTGAAAAGTCGGGTTGAATAGGCAATTCTCTACTTGGTTTTCGGTCTACTAAGACACATAATTTGACTTTAGAAGGACGTCCAAAAGCCAATAAAGCATCCAAAGCTGCTCGAATGGTTCTGCCTGTAAAAAGTACATCATCAATCAAAATCACTGTTTTACCTTCTATACTAAAAGGCAGATCGGTCTGGGTAGCAACATGCAATTCCCTTCTGATATCATCTCTATAAAATGTAATATCTAATTTCCCGTAAATCACCTGATCTGCAGGGAGTTCTTGGTGTAAAGCAGCTACAATACGGTCACTTAAAAAAACGCCTCTTGGTTGTAGCCCAATAAGCACTGTGTTTTGTAGGCCAGGATGGGTCTCTAAAATTTGATGAGACAGCCTTTTGATGATGCTTGGAAGTTGTTGCTCACTGATCAGGATCATTCCTTAAAATTTGACTAAAAATACAGCTTTTTCTGATGTAAATTGCAGCCATGCTGTCTTTAAAATCATTATCCCTAATCCAATTTAGAAATTATATTCAAAGTCAATTTGAATTTAATGCGAGAATTGTGGGTATTGTTGGTGCAAACGGTACAGGTAAAACCAATATTTTAGACGCGATTTATTACCTCTCCTTTACCAAAAGTTATTTTAGCCGACCTGATGCTCAAAATGTACATCATGCTTATCAAGGGATGCGTGTGGAGGGACAATTTAATATTGCAGGAAACAGCACTCAAGTCACATGTATACTAAGGGAAACCGGGAAGAAAGAATTTTATTTTGATGAAGCACTTTACTCTAAATTGTCAGAACATATTGGCAAAATTCCTGCTGTCATGATTGCCCCAGATGACGTTCAAATTATCACAGGTTCGAGTGAAGAAAGACGAAAATTAATGGATAGTTTGTTATCACAAATTGATGCCAATTATTTACGTTTATTGATTCAATACAATAAAGTTTTACAACAAAGAAATAGCCTTTTAAAATGGGCAGCAGAACAAGGACATGTAGATGAAACCTTGTTGGTTACTTTGAATCAACAACTGGTTCAATATGGGGAACCCATTTTTGAACAAAGAACAAAACTATTAGCTGAATGGTTACCCATGGTGCATCAATTGTATTTGTCTATTGCAGGAAATGCAGATGCCATTCAAATAGAATATCAATCAAGTTTACAACAGCATAAATTTGAAGCATTGTTAAATGAGGCTTTACCAAAAGACAAAGCCATGCAAAGGACAAGTGTAGGTATTCATAAAGATGATTTAATCATTACCATACAAGGCCAGTCTTTTAAACAAGAAGCATCTCAGGGTCAAAGAAAAAGTTTGTTGTTTGCAATAAGGTTAGCTGAATGGGAATTGTTAAAAAAAGCCAAAGGCTTCTCCCCTATACTATTAATGGATGATATATTTGAAAAACTAGATGAACAAAGAATGGCCCATTTATTAGGTTGGGTCGCTACTTCCACTGATGGGCCTGTGTTTATAACAGATACGCATAAAGCACGTGTGGCGGATCTTTTAGGTAGATACGTCGAAAATTATCAACTCATTGAAATTTAAAATAGTAATTTTGCAATATGGCAACATTCAAAATCGGTGATGCATTAAAACAAATGGTGCAAGAGAATACCAAATTAAAAAAAGGTATTCAAGCGGTTCAAATTGAAGTTGCATGGGAAGAAATTATGGGTATAACTGTCGCAAAATACACGGATAAGATTTATATTTTTGATCAAAAATTATTTATCCATACGAATGTTGGCCCACTTAAAAACGAACTAGGTTTTCAGAAAGCACAAATTATTGAAAGGGTCAATGAAAAAATGGGTGAAAAAATTATTACAGATGTTGTAATTAGATAATGACACTATTTTTTCTTCTCCAAAACATCTCTCATTAAGTCATTCATTGTAATGACCCCTTTGAATTCGACGCTATCAAAAACAGGTAAGTACCTTGTTTTATATACATTCATTAAAATCATACATCGCTCTAATTCTTCTTGTAAACCAATCACAGGAAGATCATGTGTCATGATTTCTTTTACAGTGGTTGAATCTGAATGCCTTCCTTTTAATTTGATCTTATGCGTGTAGTCTCTTTCGGACATGATACCAAGAAATAAATTATTATCCATTACTACCACATAACTTAAGTTTTCGGATTGCATAATAGTTAATGCATCCAATACAGGTGTAGTTGGGGCAACAATATTAAAATGAGGCCCTTTTTTTTCTAATATTTCTTTGATTTTTGACATAAAGTAGGATTTAGGTAGACTTGTTTTCCTAAGTTACGATTTAAATCAATAGAAAAGATGACCTATTTTTTTAGGTAGTCAATATAGCTTTGCTTTTCCATAATCGTTGACCCATTCATGATAGCTACAGTAGGCCAAACCCTGGCAGCAGTTTTGATCATGGTCATATCCCCTATTAGAATTGGTATATCAAGTTTGAGTTGCAGTGCATTTGCTTTATCTGCAGTGATTAAATACACTTGCTGATTTTTTTGTTGGATGGTTTTGATAAGTGTCTCCCAAGGAATACTTGTATCAATATTACCTGAGAAAATAAGCACATAAGGAGTAGTTGCATTGAAAAGTGCATCCGTTGTATCTTCATTATTCAGAGTGAACAAACTGAAATCCACTATTTTAGCCACTTTACCGTTGCCTTTTTGTATCAATACTTCCTTACGATCTTGGTACACATAAGTACTATCAAAATCTGTTGGAAATTGATTGATGTCAAATTGAACTGTTTTGCCATTTTTCAAAAAGGACATTTGGATGGATACACTATCAGGTATGGCGCCTTCTGGCACTTTCATTTGTTCCTTGATATCATTGCCTCTTTTGTATGGCAAGCAATCAATCAATGGAAGATGCTGTAATACATGGTATTGACCATAACCTACCGCTCCTGTTGAGAGCATCAATAAAAAAATACCCAATGCTTTATGAAGATTACTTTTTACTTTCTTATGGTTTATTAACAAGATGATAATTGCAAATAATAAGACCAAGTCTTTAATAAAAGATACTTTAGGTGTAAGTGGAATACAATCACCAAAACAGCCACAGGTTTTAATTTTTCCTGAAAATAAAGCATAACCAGTTAGGAAAGTAAAGAATAAAATTAATCCCAATAACAACCATAGGGTTTGTTTATATGGAAATTTAATCAACAATGCGACCCCCGCCACAATTTCAAGGGTATTCATGACTACTGCAAACACAAGGGTATAATCGTCTAAAAAAGCGATGCCCCAAACTTCAAAAAATTCTTGCATCTTATAACTCAAACCCAATGGGTCATTGGCCTTTATCAATCCTGAGAAAATAAATAAAAGACCAACTGTCCATCTTAGTATTTTCAAAAATGATTGCATAGAATTAATGTTTTCCTTCAGAAATTTGGATCAAAGCAAAAGTGGCGTAATTCAAAATGTCTACAAAATTGGCATCTATTCCTTCGCTGATTAATGTTTTACCATCATTGGTCAAAATTTGACGAATACGTAATAGTTTAACAAGAATAAGGTCTGCATAGCTTTCTTGACTCATGTCACGCCAAGCTTCACCATAATCATGGTTTTTATCCATCATCGTAGATTTAGCAAAATCTACATTGGCATGATACAATGCTTGAACTTGTTCAACAGGCATATCCTCTACCTTTGGGTCGTCTAATTTTAGTTGAATCAATCCAATCACCGCGTAATTGATGATGCCTTTAAATTCATCCTGAATCCCATCATCTACTTTTTGAAAGCCTTTATCTTGGATTGTTCTAATTCTTAAAGCTTTGATGAAAATTTGGTCTACTACCGAAATGATTCTCAGCACACGCCATGCTGTACCATAATCCTTTGTTTTCTTTATAAAAATATCGCTACAAGATGCGATTGCTTGATCATATTGTGCAGAAGTTTGACTCATGAAATAACAACAAATTACATGGTTAGTTAATATCTTTGAACAGTTGCAAGATAATCAATAAGGCCCTTAAATTAAAACTATGTTTAAAATCCATTTAAAGGATACCGTACTCGACTTATCCACCCCCCTTGTGATGGGTATTTTGAATGCAACTCCGGATTCATTTTTTGAAGGTAGCAGAATGGAACAGATAGATGCAGGGGTAAAAAAAGCACTTGAAATGGCTCAATTTGGTGCCAGTATTTTGGATATTGGAGGACAAAGTACAAGACCAGGCGCTGAATTCATTACTGAATCAATGGAGATTGATCGTGTGGTACCTTTGATTGAGGCCATACATGCAGCCATACCGAATATGCCTATCTCTATTGACACTTTTCATGCAAGTGTTGCAAAAGCGGCAATTGATGCTGGAGCGTCTTTAGTCAATGATATTAGTTGTGGCAATTTTGATCCAAAGATGATTTCAACAGTAGTAGCCAATCAGGCTGGATATATTGGAATGCACCAAACAGGTGACCCATCTACAATGCATGAAGTGCAAGATAGAAGCAATATCATGAAATCCTTAATGGATTACTTTATTGTTAAAAAGAAACAATTTATAGAGATTGGTTTAACCCAATGGATCATCGATCCTGGTTTTGGATTTAGTAAAACTAAAGCAGAAAATTTTGAATTAGTTAAATCATTAGCACAGTTAAAAGCATTGGATTTACCTATTCTTTTAGGGGTATCCAGAAAATCTAGTATTTATAAAACATTAGGAGTTGATGCTGAAGGCGCTCTGAATGGTACCACGGTGCTCAATACCATTGGATTAATGGGAGGTGCCAATATATTAAGAGTGCATGATGTGAAAGAAGCAATGGAAGCAATCACTTTAATCAATGAAATGAACGCATAAAAAAAAGGCCAAATAAATTTGGCCTTTTTTTGTTGAAAAAATAATTTTTTCAACTTATTTTTTTGTTACGTCTTGGATTTCAAGATCGAATACTAAATTAGAATAAGGTTTGATTGCACCATTTGCTTGAGGGCCATAAGCCAACATTGCAGGAATAAATATTGTGCCCTTTCCACCTTTACCAAAATACTTTAATCCAATTTCCCAACCAGGGATAACACCACCTGTTCCCATATTGACATCCAATGGTTTAGCAGTTGGATCGTTTGGTTTGATATTGGTATCAAATGGTTCACCGCCAATAGTATAGCCTTTATAAAAAACACTAGCAATTTTTGTAGTATCTATTTTATTTGCTGCATCTCCAGCTTCTTTCAATACAATAAATACGCCTTCTGGTGATTCAACTGCAGTGATTTTATTTTTAGCTAAATGCGCTTTAATCGCATCAATTTCTCTTTTCTTTTCACTTTCAGTTTCTTTTTTGTAATCTGCATCTACTTTAGCTACATCTGTAAATACGTCTAAGATTTCTGCTTTACCCAAAACGATATCTTTTGTTTTAAAGATCTCATTTAATTGTAATACACCCATTTTAGCAAGTGTATCTAAGCTTAAAGAGAATTCAATCTTATCGCCTTTTTTACATTGCATCAAAATTTCAGTAAATGTATATTTACCTAAGCTTGCTGTATCTACTGGGAAGTAAACTGGAATTAAACCATAAGTAGAACTTAAAGTAGTATCCTTGCTTTTTAATTTGTATTCAATGTTAATCTTTACAAATTGGCCTTGTTCTAATTTCTTTTGATTACCCTCGCCATGTGTAATTTTGTACATCATGCCAGAAGGTGCTTTTTCGTAACTGTTACAACTTGCAAACAATACAATTGCAGCTACTAATTTTAATGTTGATTTGATCATTTTAGTTTAATTGTGTTAATTGAGATTTATATGTTTCTAATATGGTTTTAAAATCTTGAAAAGTTTCATCTACAGATTTCTTCGAACTTCCGCCAGCAGCATTTGCATGGCCTCCACCCTCAAAATATGTTCTTGCAAATATATTAACATCAAAGTTACCTTTGCTCCTAAAGCTCCATTTTCTTTCTTCTTCCCTGTCAATTACAATAGCGGCAAATTTGATCCCATGAATGGATAACAGATAGTTGACCAACCCTTCAGTATCCCCTGTTTTTAGTTCATATTTATAGATATCCGTTTTAGGAATGGCCATTACAGCAGTCTTGTATTCTGGGAAAACATGCATTCTATTTAAAAAAGCATTCCCCATAAACTTCAATCTACCTTCTGAGGACTGGTCGTAGATGTTTTCGTGGATTTTGGAATGCTGAAGTCCAACTTCTTTCAAATGTGCTACTATTTTATGCACCGAAGCTGTAGTGGAAGGAAATCTAAATGACCCTGTATCAGTCATTAAGCCTGTATATAATGCAGCTGCAATATCCAGATTGATTAGATTACTATGGCCCGATTGTACAATGATATCATAGATCATTTCGCAGGTGGAGCTCATTTTTACATCACTAATACCATACCCAAAACTAGGTGTATCAGGTTGTTGGTGATGATCCACTAAAATTTTAATTGCTTTCGCATCTCTAATGACCGACTCCATATTTTTAGTTCGGTGCAGTATATTGAAATCCAAGCAAAATATGTAGTCAGCTGCTTGAACCAATTCTGTTGCTTTTGATCTATTCCCTTCATAATCAACTACTTTATCTATACCAGGCATCCAATCTAAAAATGGTGCCCAATTGGTCGGTGAGACCACAGTAACATCATGTCCTAATTGGATTAAAAAATGATATAAAGCCAAACTAGACCCCATTGCATCGCCATCTGGTTTTTGATGTGCTGTAATGACTGCTTTAAATGGCTTTTGAAATAAAGGATAAAATTGTTCAATTGATTGCATAAGTGCACAAATTTAACATAAATCGGATGTTTTTCAGTAATTTTGCGCCCACAATTAGAAACAATATAAAAAATAGATATGAACAACAAAACATTTACAATGATTAAGCCAGATGCAACTTCTAAAGGGTATACTGGTGCTATATTAGATCAAATCATCAAAGCTGGTTTTTCTGTTAAAGCAATGAAATGGATTCACTTGTCTCCTGCAAAAGCTGGTGCATTTTATGAAGTACATAAGGAAAGACCTTTCTACCAAGAATTAGTAGACTTTATGAGCAGTGGCCCTATCGTTGCTGCGATCTTAGAAAAAGAGAATGCAGTTGCTGATTTCAGAACATTGATTGGCGCAACCAACCCTGCACAAGCAGAAGAAGGTACAATCCGTAAAAAGTTTGCAGCATCTATTGGTGAGAATGCAGTACACGGAAGTGACAGTGATGAGAACGCAGCAATAGAAGGTAATTTCTTCTTTTCTGGATTAGAGCGCTTTTAATAAAAAGGCCCTCAAGGAAATTTAAGGGCCTTTTTATTTTCGTATAATGATTTTTTCGAGGCCACCCATAAACGGTGGCCTCGATTTGCTTTACACCCTCAAGGAAATTTAAGGGCTAATTTATTTCTTCGAGCCACGTGTCTTTGGCTTACCATATTTTTTTTGCATAGCTTCCTTATAGTTCTTACGCACATTTACTTTTTTATTCTTTTCAGATTTTTCATGAAAAGCTGGCCCAACATCTTCTTTTTTTGGCAATTTAATTTGAATGATTTTCATCTTCACTTTTGGAATCTCATCCTCCGTCAATACAGTAGATATTTCTAGATCTTCTGGCAATGCTGCCATAGGAATAGGTTGCTTCATTAAAGCTTCAATAGCTAGTTTTTGTTTTGCTTCTTTTTCGGTCACAAATGTAATTGCTATCCCCTTTTTATCTGCTCTACCGGTACGTCCAATTCTGTGAATGTAATTTTCTGGAACATCTGGTGTATCAAAATTAATTACATGTGTTACCTCAGCAACGTCAATGCCACGGGCCATTACATCTGTTGCGATAATATATTTAAAAACACCAGCTTTAAATTGATTCACAGTATTAAAACGATAATTTTGTTCTTTATTAGAGTGAATGACACCAACTATATCTGGAAATTTTTCAATCAATTGATCGTATAATTGATCTGCTAAACTTTTTGTAGCTGCAAAAATTAATACTTTAGTCATGCTTTTATCAGCACTTAATAATTGTTCTAATAAATTAACTTTAGTATTGAAATTTGGTAGCGCATATCCAATTTGAATGATGTTTTCTAAAGGTGTACCTGTTGGTGCCGCTTCTACCCTAACTGGTTCGTTAAAATAATCATTCATTAATTTTTCTACGTCATCTGTGATGGTAGCAGAAAATAATAAATTCTGTCTCTTTGCAGGAACAAGTTCTAAAATATTGGTGATCTGTTTTCTAAATCCAAGATTCAACATCTCGTCCATTTCATCTATCACCACCTTTTTTATATACTTTGTTTTAAGTGCACCATTCATGATTAAGTCAAATAATCTGCCTGGTGTTGCAACCAAAACATCCACCCCTTTTTCTACTTCTATTTGTTGTGTATTGATATTCACACCTCCAAATACACCAACGGTAATCACACTCATATAAGGTGTTAATTTTTTAACAGCCTCTACCACTTGTACCACCAATTCTCTTGTTGGTACAATAATTAGAATTTGTGGATCTTTATTTTTGTCAAATTTCCATTGTCTAAGACAGGGTAACAAATAGGCAAAAGTTTTACCGGTTCCAGTTTGGGCAATACCACAAACATCCCTTCCAGACATAACCACCGGGTAAACACGATGTTGGATGGTTGTTGGATGGGTATATCCTAGATCTTCTAAGGCCCTAGCTAATGGTGAATTGATATTTAATTGGTCAAAAGTCATAAGGGCGAAGTTAACTCAATAAAACCATACATTTTGGATAGCCTATTTCATCAAGAATCATCCTATTTGAGGCGTAAATATCCCCTCAATTAGTAAAAACGGAGTATATTGCATCAAATTCATTGACTCAATGACAATTCTTCTCAGGCAAGTCAAAATTGCTGATCAGCATTCGCCATTTAACGGCCAAGTAAAAGATATCCTTCTTCAAGACGCAGTATTAGTTTCCATTCAAGACCATTATAATGGGAAAGCGGATCAAATAGTAGACATTCCTGGCACTATTGTAAGTCTAGGATGGGTTGACCCATTCACGCATTTTTGTGACCCTGGCTATGAACATAGAGAAACTTTAATGACTGGAGCTGCCGCTGCACAAGCTGGAGGTTTTACCACCGTTTTTGTAGTCCCAAACACACATCCTGTGATTGATAACAAAACACAGGTGAATTATATTGTTCAACAACAACAACATCTGCCAATTCATATTTTACCAATTGGTGCTTTATCTAAGAAAATAGAAGGTAAAGATTTAGCGGAGATGATTGATATGCATCAAGCCGGTGCGGTTGCTTCGAGTGATGGCTTATACCCTGTTCAATCCAACTTACTTTTCCTGAAAGCTTTACAATATGTAAAGACCTTTGATGGTGTAGTCATTCAAATGCCAATCGATAAGAGCATGGGTGCTATTGGATTAATGAATGAAGGGATTACATCTACTCAAATTGGACTTCCAGGCATCCCTGCAATTGCAGAAGAATTAATGATAGCAAGAGACATTGAATTATTAAAATACACCAATTCTAAATTACATATCACCGGTGTGAGCACAGCAAAAGGAATTGCATTAATCGAAGCTGGTAAAAAAGCAGGTTTAGCACTTACCTGCAGTGTCACTCCGTACCATTTATACTTCAACGAAACAGATTTAAGTACCTATGATACTTTGTTGAAAGTGTACCCACCTCTAAGAACAAAAGCCGATCAAGCAGCTTTACAAGATGCTGTGGAACGTGGCGTGGTAGATTGTATTAGTGCTCATCATCAACCTCAGGACTGGGATGGAAAAACAATTGAGTTTGAATACGCGATGGAAAAACAATTGAGTTTGAATACGCAAAAGCAGGTATTGCATGTATCGAAACCACCTTTTCAACCATCAACTATTTATTCCCTAAATTAAAAGACGAAGCTATAGCCAATTTGTTATCCAATCATGCGAGACAAATTTTCAACCTTGGTACATCTACAATTAAAGAAGGACAGAAAGTAGATCTTACTTTATTCAATCGTGCAACTCCAGTTACACCAAATAAAGCAGGATCAAAAAGTAAATCTGCCAATAATCCTTTCTTTGATAAAGCATTGAAAGGTGCTGTTGTTGGAACATACGCGAAAGGACAATTGCATTTAAATAAATAATAGTGCGCAAGTTTGGTTTAATTGGATTCCCATTATCACATTCTTTTTCTAAAGGATTTTTTGCAGAAAAATTTGCGAAAGAAAAT
>JBDKGO010000010.1:0-32913 GCA_039798125.1 Bacteroidota bacterium
GGGAAAGGATGTCTTTGAATCATATCGGCAGGGATCCCTAATTCAAGGCCCACTTTTCGAACCTCATCCTTGAATAGGCTACGAAGTGGCTCTACTAATTTAAGGCGTAGGGTATCTGGTAAACCTCCTACATTATGGTGTGACTTAATGGTTTGAGAAGGTCCATGAACGCTCACGCTTTCAATCACATCTGGATAAATAGTTCCTTGACCTAAGAAATTGGCTTCCAACATCTTAGATGCTTCTATTTGAAATACATCTATAAATAGTTTTCCAATGATTTTACGTTTTTCTTCTGGGTCAGATTTGCCTGCAAGTGCATCATAGAACATATTTTTAGCATCAATCCCTTTCACATTCAATCCTATATTTTGGTACATATCTAGCACCTGTTGGAACTCATCCTTTCTTAAAACCCCATTGTCAACAAAAATACCATGAAGGCGATTTCCGATGGCTTTATGAATTAGTGTGGCTGCAACTGTACTATCCACCCCTCCACTTAATGCCATAATCACATGACCGTCTCCAATCTGTTCTTTTAACTGTGCTACAGTCTCATTGACAAAGGAAGCAGGGGTCCAGTTTTGTTTACATCCGCATATTTCTACCAAGAAATTGCGGATCATGGTCTTGCCTTCCGTTGAATGATAGACTTCTGGGTGGAACTGGAAACCGTGAAGACTATGTCCTTGATCTGCTATTTTCCTAAATCCAGCTACTGGGATGCTCTCTGTATCGGCCAATAGTTCAAAATTTTCGGGTAAAACGGTAATGGAGTCACTATGACTCATCCAAACCTGGCTATTATCAGGGATATTCTTAAAAATGATATCGTCCTTTTTGATACGCAATTGGGCACGGCCATATTCACGTTTATTGGACTTTTCTACTTTTCCACCAAAGTTCTTAGCACTCAATTGAGCGCCATAACAAATGGTTAGAAGAGGTAGTTTGGCTAAAATAGCTTGTATATCCACATTGGGTGCTTCATCTTCGTTCACACTAGCAGGAGAACCGCTCAGAATCACACCTTTTAAGTGTTCATCAAAAACGATTGCATTATGAAAGGGTTGGATTTCACAATAGACATTGGCTTCTCTAACTGCTCTTGCAATTAACTGTGTGTATTGGCTTCCAAAATCGAGGATTAATATTTTCTCAGTCATACAACGAAGATACAATGAAAATAGATGCCTATGAAAGGGAGTATTTCACATAGGGTGGGGACAAAAAAAATCCCGCCTCGGAGGGCAGGATTTCAATATTGATTAAAACGCTACTATAGCGTATTCAATTACTTTTTCTTAACCACTTGCTTTACAGCAACGTGCTTAGCTAACTTGCTCTTTAAATTAGCAGCTTTGTTTTTGTGGATGATACCACGCTTTGCTAATTTATCAATTTGAGAAACGATTGTTGGTAATTTCTCGTCGTAAGCTTTTTGTTCTTCTATTGTCTTTAAATCACGAATAGCGTTACGGGTAGTTTTACCATAATAACGGTTTCTATCGCGACGTTTAGTTGCTTGTCTTACATCTTTTTTTGTAGCCGAATGATTTGCCATGTACTAATTAATTTTCAGGAGGGCAAAGGTAAGGGACTTGCGCAAATATTAAAAATTAAAATGAAAAAAAATAAAAATTCAGTGTAAATCATTGAAATTCAATTAGTTGAAATGAATCTAAAAACCCATTTTTCAACAATTCGAGTATAAATTGCGGAATATCTGTAAAAACACAAAAAATAGGGCCACTTAAGTTCAAAATCTTACTTAGATTTTTAGCGCATTTTACTTTATTAATCAATCATTTAAACCGATATTTGCTAACCTAGTTTTACAAATAAACGAAAGGATATACAATGAAGGATTTCAGCTACATCACCAACTCCCATCCAGCCTTCATAGAAGGTTTGTACCAACAATTTTTAACTGATCCCGCATCAGTAGACCCAGATATCATTAAATTTTTTGAAGGCTTCGATTTTGCGATGCAAAACGGCTCAGTAGCACCTGCACCGCAGGGCGCTTCATCCCCCTTATCTAATGTGAGTGCGGATTGGGCCAATGAAATTAAAGTCTACCGTTTGATTTTGGGCTACAGAAACAAAGGACATTTAATTGCGACCACCAATCCTATTCGTACTAGAAAGGATCGTGGAGCTAATTTGGATTTGTCATGCTTTGACTTAACAGAGGCAGATTTAAATAAGACATTTCAGGTTGGCTCTATCATTGGTTTAGGAGCAACTACTTTAAAAAACATTCTTACTCATTTACAAAAAACGTATGCGCATAATTTGGGCATCGAGTTTAAATATATTTCTGATCAAAAAGTAATCGATTGGTTAACGAATGAATTTGAAAATAAATTCAGTCAACCAGTTCCTTTAGATCAGAAAAAACACATCCTTGAAAAATTAAATCAAGGTGTTATTTTCGAAAAATTCTTGCACACAAAATACATCGGACAAAAGCGTTTCTCATTAGAAGGTGGAGAGTCTACGATTGCTGCATTGGATGCTATCATCAACACTGCAGGAGAACATGGTGTTCAAGAAGTGGTGATTGGTATGGCGCATCGTGGAAGATTGAATGTGCTTGCAAATATCATGGGCAAGACCTATGAACAAATATTTAGTGAATTTGAAGGTACTGCAGTATTGGATCAAACTATGGGTAGTGGTGACGTAAAATACCATATGGGTTATTCATCTGAAGTAACCACTTTCAACAATAAAAAAGTGCATCTTAAATTGATGCCTAATCCATCGCATTTAGAAGCAGTTGATCCAGTTGTTTTAGGATTTGCGCGTGCTAAGTCGGATATCTTATATAAGTCTGATGTATCAAAAATTTTACCAATTCTAATACATGGAGATGCATCAGTAGCTGGTCAGGGTATTGTGTATGAAATATTACAAATGTGTCAATTGAATGGTTATAAAACTGGCGGTACAATCCACTTTGTGATCAACAATCAAATTGGATTCACAACAGATTTTGATGATGCAAGAAGTGCAAACTATTGTACATCAATTGCTGCTATGATTCAAGCTCCTGTATTGCATGTGAATGGAGATGATGCGGAAGCTGTTGTAAAAGCAGTGCAGATTGCAACCACCTACAGACAGATGTTCAAGAACGATATTTTCATTGACATGGTTTGTTACAGGAAACATGGGCACAATGAAGGGGATGATCCAAAATACACGCAACCTCAATTGTATAGCTTAATTGAAAAACATAAGAATCCAAGAGAAACTTATGCTGAATATCTTTTACATAATGGAGAGGCAAGTGCGCAAGAATTAGCAAAGGAAATGGAAAAGAAATTCTGGTCCGATCTTCAAGCAAGATTAGATGAGGTAAAACAACATCCACTCCCTTACAAATACCAAGCACCAGAATTAGCTTGGGAAGCAATGCGTAAAGCAACCAGCGAAGATTTTATTAGTTCACCTGATACTTCTATTACTCCTGAAAAAGCGAAATCTATTTTTGATGCTTTAATGAAATGGCCAGCTAGTTTTACGCCATTGAAAAAAGTGGATAAATTAATTCAGGAGAAAGTAAAATTATACGAGACAGAACAAAAGATAGATTGGGCTACTGGTGAATTAATGGCTTATGCATCTTTATTAGCAGAAGGCAAAACGGTTCGAATGAGTGGACAGGATGTGAAGCGTGGTACATTTAGTCATCGTCATGCTGTTATAGTAGATGAAAATACCAACGAACAATTCAATCGCTTGAATCAGGTTGCAGAAGGACAAGAACCTTTTAGAATTTACAATTCATTATTGAGCGAGTACGGCGTACTTGGATTTGAATACGGCTATGCTTTAGCAAATGCCGATGCTTTAGTGGTATGGGAAGCACAGTTTGGAGATTTCTCAAATGGTGCGCAAACAATCATTGACCAATTCATTGCAGCAGGTGAGCAAAAATGGCAACGTCAAAATGGGGTTGTTATGTTATTGCCACATGGCTACGAAGGACAGGGTCCAGAACATAGTAGTGCAAGATTGGAACGTTATTTACAATTGTGTGCAGAACACAATATGGTGATCACCAATGTAACGACTGCAGCCAACTTATTCCATGCTTTAAGAAGACAACTAGCATGGTCATTCAGAAAACCAATGATCAACTTCTCACCTAAGGCTAATTTAAGAAGTCCGGCCACATTTAGTCCTATGTCTGATTTAACCAAAGGTGGATTCAAAGAAGTGATGGATGATCCATTTGTACAAAAAGTTGAAGACGTTAAAAAAGTATTGTTCTGCTCTGGTAAGATTTATTATGAAATGGCAGAGCGTCAAAAAACAGAACAAAGAACAGATATTGCAATAGTACGTTTAGAACAATTGTATCCATTGCCTGTTCAACAGATTACGGCATTGCATCAAAAATATGGCAAAGCGATTTGGTTCTGGGTACAAGAAGAGCCTTTAAATATGGGTGCTGCAAGTTTCTTGCAAATGAATTTAAAGGCAATCAAGTATGGTGTCATTAGTAGACAAGCAAGTGCTGCTACAGCAACTGGTTATGCTAAAGTGCATGCGAAAGAACAAAATGAAATAATAACAACTGCGTTTTCTATCTAAAATATTAAAACATGATTTCGATTAAAGTACCTACAGTAGGAGAATCTATCACAGAAGTAACTTTGTTAAAGTGGACTAAGCCAGAAGGCGCTTATGTAGATCGCGACGAAGTGATTGCAGAGTTAGAGAGTGAAAAAGCAACTTTCGAAGTGAACGCTGAACAAGCGGGTACATTGCACCATAAAGCAAAAGAAGGGGATAGTATTTTAATTGGAGATATCTTAGCAGATATTGATGAGACAGCTACTAAACCAGCTGGCGAAGCGCCAAAGCCGGATCCTGTGGCAGCAGCTGCTCCTGCAGCTCCAACTGCTCCTATATCTTCAGCGCCTGTCACAAGTGTGCCAAATAATGTAAAAGCAACACCTGTTGCTGCAGCCATCATCGCAGATAAAAAAGTAGATACCAATCAAATTAAAGCGAGTGGTTTTGCTGGAAAGATTACAAAAGTGGATGTATTGGATGCTTTAAATAATCCAGGTAAAATTCAGTTTGCAGGACAAGACTTATTTTCTCGCAATGTACGTCCAGAAAAAATGTCCAATCTAAGAAAAACAATTAGCCGTCGTTTAGTTGAGGCAAAAAATACCACTGCCATGTTAACTACTTTCAATGAAGTAGATATGACAGGCATCATGCAAATCAGAAAACAATACAAGGATAAGTTCAAAGAAGCACATGGTGTGAACTTAGGATTCATGAGTTTCTTTGCGAAAGCTTGTGCCATTGCATTAACGGAGTGGCCTTCTGTGAATGCATTCATTGACGGAGACCAATTATTATACCATGATTATGCAGATATTAGCATCGCTGTAAGTACGCCAAGAGGTTTGACAGTGCCTGTAATCAGAAACGTGGAAAGCTTAAGCATGGCAGGTATAGAGAAAAAAGTAATTGAATTAGCAGGAAAGGCAAGAGATAGTAAATTAACTGCAGAAGAATTAACTGGAGGTACTTTTACGATCACCAATGGTGGTGTATTTGGAAGTTTAATGAGCACACCAATCATCAATATTCCTCAGTCTGCTATATTAGGTATGCATAAAATTCAAGATCGTCCAATGGCGGTGAATGGTGAAGTTAAAATTTTACCTATGATGTACTTAGCATTAAGTTATGATCACAGAATCATTGATGGTCGTGAGAGTGTAGGCTTTTTAGTAAGAGTAAAAGAGTTGTTAGAAAATCCAGCACTCTTATTAATTGCTAAAGACCCTGTAGCAAGTTTATTAGAATTATAATTAAAAGAAAAACGAATATCAGAAAGTCATGTTTTGCATGACTTTCTTTTTTATAGCATGACGCATCAAAATCAACATCAAGAAGTTGCTCAAAAATTAATTTCGGCTTATCAAGGGCCTGAGCCTTTGGCTGTTTATTTAAAAAAATATTTTGCTGCCAATAAAAAACACGGAAGTAAAGATCGTAAAAGTATCAGTGCTTTTTGTTATGCGTATTTTAGAGAAATGTATGCGGATTTTCCTTTACAGGAGGCTATTTCAAAGGAAATTGATATCCCAACATTTATACATTCCCATTCGATCCAGCCTTTATTATTTATTAGAATTAGACCTTGGCAAAAAGAGAAAGTGGTTGCTGCATTGCTTGCTGCGTCTATTGAGTATACCCAGGTAAATGAACATTGTTTTGCATTTTCAAATACCACTTCATTACAAAATGTATTGGCATTGAATAAAGAGGCAGTGATTCAGGATCTTAACTCACAAGCACTTGCTGAATTATTGAATTATGTACCAACAAGCATGGAAACGCCCATTCAAGTTTGGGATGCCTGTGCGGCAAGTGGCGGTAAAACAATTTTAATGTTTGATACCATGCAAAATATTCGCATGCATGTATCTGATGTGAGAGAAAGCATTTTATTCAATGCAGATAAACGCTTGCAAGAAGCTGGTATACGTCCTGCAAGTGTTCAAGTAATTGATTTAACAGAACCATTTGATATCAAGAAGCCTTTTGATTTTGTATTTGCAGATTTACCTTGCTCTGGTTCTGGGACATGGGGTAGGACCCCCGAACAAATTGCTTTATTCAAAAAGAAAGACTTAGCAAACTATACTGAGTTACAATCAAAAATCATTGCCAATATTTTACCAACCGTAAAATTAAATGGACATCTTCTCATTGCAACCTGTTCAGTATATGAAGCAGAAAATGAAGCACATGTAAATGCAATATTAGCGCAAGGTCAATTTGAATTAATAAAGCAGCAATATTTTAAAGGCTACACAAAACAGGCAGACACCTTATTTGGCGCTATACTAAAACGCCGCTCTGAATAATACCTCCAGCTACCACATCGTCTCCTTCATAAAATACTGCACTTTGTCCAGGCGCAATGCTCTTTACATTTTCGTAAAATCTTGCTTGAACACCCATGTCGGTATGAGATAAGGTACACAATGCACCACTATCATGGTACCTGATTTTTGCCATCAAGTCCATGGAATTTGGAAGATGATCGTATTTGATCCAATTCATTTTTGCAACCATCATGTCATTCTTATCTAAGTCTGTTTCATCGCCAATGACTACAATATTTTTTTCAGGATCAATCGATGTAACATAGACTGGGTGCCCCATTGCTAATTCTAAACCTTTTCTTTGACCAATGGTATAAAATGGATAGCCTTTATGTTTGCCTAATCTTTTTCCTTTATTATCTACAAACCATCCGCCATTTACTTTTTCTTCTAATCCATCCACACGACGTTTTAAAAACCCTCTGTAATCATTGTCTGGTACAAAGCAAATTTCATAACTCTCACTTTTTTTAGCCAGTTCTGGATAGCCCATATCGATGGCCATTTGTTTGATATCTTTTTTATGCATGCCACCCAAAGGAAGGATGGTGCGCTTTAATAATTCTTGATCCACACCCCATAGCACATAGCTTTGGTCCTTGGTTTCATCTAATCCTTTTGAAATCACATAACGTCCATTATCGTGTTGACGTACTTTTGCGTAATGCCCTGTCGCAATAAATTCACAACCCAAAGCATCCGCTCTTTTAAGTAAAGCACGCCATTTAATATGCGTGTTGCACATCACACATGGGTTGGGTGTTCTGCCAGCTAAATATTCTTCTACAAAATTTTCGATAACAAAGTCACCAAATTCTTCTCTAATATCTAATATATAATGCGGAAATCCGTGATTCACGGCCGCCATTCTAGCGTCGTTGAAAGAATCTATATTGCAACAACCTGTTTCTTTGCCATTGGCGTTACTGGTGGAATAATCCCATGTTTTCATGGTAATTCCGACTACTTCATATCCTTCGTTGTGTAAGAGAATTGCAGCGACTGTGCTATCTATTCCGCCGCTCATTGCGACAAGTACCTTTCCTTTTTTGCTCATATTTCGGTGGCCAGTTAAAAGTTGGCTTGGCACAAAAGTAATAAAAAATTACTACCTTCATTGTCTTAGAAAGTTAAAATATACAATATGATAAAGTTACAAGTCATCGGGAATTTAGGCAAGGACGCCGTGGTGAATAATGTAAATGGCAAGTCTGTCATCAATTTCAACGTAGCGCATACAGAAAAATACAAGGATGCGCAAGGGGTTCAAAAAGACAGAACTACTTGGGTAGATTGTTCTTATTGGACAGATCGAACTGCTGTGGCACCTTATTTAAAGAAGGGAACACAAGTATATGTAGAAGGTACACCAGATGTAAGATCCTATACAACAACTGATGGCCGTCAGGGGGCATCTTTGACCTTAAGAATTGTATCGGTACAATTATTGGGTGCGAAACCTTCAGGCGGATCTGGTGGAGAACAATCCAACTATGGTGGTGAATCTAATCCAACTCAAAGTTATAATCCTGCTCCATCAGGAGCTGCTGATAGCAATGAAGCGATGGACGATTTACCATTCTAATATGATTTAAGCTTTAGCTCAAAAGGTGTACTTGTCAGTACACCTTTTTTATTTGTAAATTTGTGCCATGGAATCAAATCATTATACATATCATGCATTGGCTGATTTTGCAGAGGCTGTTTTTTTAAAAATGGGTTGTAGTACATCAGATGCTGCATTGGCGACCAAAGTATTGTTATCTGCCGATTTAAGAGGCATTGATAGTCATGGAATTGCTAGATTAGTGGGTTATGTAAGATTATGGGAACAAGGAAGAATCAATGCCACACCCAATATTAAAATTGTTCATGAAACTCCTTCTACAGCTGTGATTGATGGCGACAGAGGTTTAGGTTTGATAGTGGCTCCTAGAGCCATGGAGATTGCCATGGAGAAAGCGAAACAAGTTGGGACAGGATGGGTGAGTGTAAAAAATAGCAATCATTTTGGCATCGCTGGTTACCATGCTATGATGGCTTTGGAACAAGAAATGATTGGTATCGCCATGACCAATGCAAGTGCCTTAGTTGCACCTACCTATGCAGCAGAAAAATTATTAGGAACCAATCCAATCGCTGTAGCTATTCCGGCTGATCAGGAAGCGCCATTTGTGGCTGATTTTGCAACCACGACTGCGGCCAATGGTAAATTAGAAATTGCACAAAGAAACAATACAAGCATTCCATTGGGATGGGCACAAGATGCCGCAGGCAATCCAACTCAGGATGCCAATATTTTAAAAAATGGAGGAGCGCTTTTACCATTAGGATCAGAGAAAGAGCAGGGTAGTCATAAAGGATATGCTTTAGGGGCTATTGTAGATATTTTTTCGGCAGTTTTAAGTGGTGCGAGTTTTGGTCCATGGGCACCACCTTTTCCTGCATATGTTCCGATGCCCGAAAATATGCCAGGTGAAGGTCTTGGACATTTTATTGGGGCAATGCGTATAGATGCATTTAGACCCGCAGCAGACTTTAAATCGAATATGGATCTATGGTTGAATCGTTTCAGAAATGCAACCCCTGCAGCGGGATATGATCAAGTGTATGTAGCAGGAGATATAGAGCGAGCAATGGAAAAAGAAAGAATGCAAAATGGTATTCCATTGGTGGATATGGTACAAAATGATTTAAAGGCTTTAGCAGAAAAAATGGCATTGGCTTTTAATATCAAACGCTAACAAATGTTCAAGGTTTTTCTAATTACCTTTGAAAAATATAATAATAATTGATTCTTTAAAATAGGGATAGAATGAAAATAATGAAGTTCGGCGGAACCAGTGTTGGTAAGCCAGAGAGGATGCGTCAGATTGCTCAACTCATCACAGCCGATAAGGAACCAGTGATGGTAGTTTTAAGTGCGTTAAGTGGAACGACCAATGCGTTAGTTGAAATTAGTCAATTATTAGCTGCTTCGGATAAGCAAGGGGCAATTGATAAAATAGCAATATTAGAAAACCATTATCAAAATTTCATTGATGATTTATTTCAAGATGATTCAATACATGTTAGGGCAAAAGAATCCTTGAATGAACATTTTGAATTCTTAAGAATTACCCAAAAAATTTCTCTAAGTGATGCTTTGAGTAAAGACATTTTAGCACAAGGAGAATTGATGAGTACTAAATTGTTTTCATTATTTTTAGAGCAATCAAATATTGAGCATGCTTTATTACCTGCGCTGGATTTTATGTGTCTAGACCAAAATGAAGAACCAGACTTATCGCTCATACAAGAAAAATTAAAAAAGGTTTTAGCTAATCATCCAACGACACAAATTTTTGTTACTCAAGGTTATATTTGTCGTAATGCAAAAGGGGAAGTAGATAATTTAAAAAGAGGGGGCAGTGACTATACTGCTTCTTTAATTGCTGCTGCAGTAAAAGCTAGTGTTTGCGAGATATGGACCGATATTGATGGCATGCATAATAACGACCCAAGAGTAGTAGATAAAACAGTCGCTATTGAACAATTAAGTTTTGATGAAGCAGCGGAGCTTGCTTATTTCGGTGCAAAAATTTTACATCCCACTTGTATTTGGCCAGCTCAGCAAGAAAATATACCGGTAAAATTGTTAAATACAATGGAGCCCAAAGCCGCTGGTACTGTGATTATGAAAGAAGCAGGTACAGTTGGAGTGAAAGCTGTTGCAGCTAAAGACAACATTATAGCTGTAAAAATTAAAAGTACAAGAATGCTTTTGGCCTATGGTTTTTTAAGAAAAATCTTTGAAGTGTTTGAGAAATATAAAACCTCAATTGACATGATTACCACTTCGGAAGTTGCAGTTTCTGTAACGATCGATAATGATTTGCATCTAGATGAAATCATTGCCGAATTAAGTAATATCGCTTCAGTTGAGGTAGAAAGAAGTCAAACAATCGTCTCTATCGTAGGAAATGAGATTGCAATGACTGATTCAATTTTGAAAAAATTATTCAATTCGATTGACGAAATTCCAATTACAATGGTGAGTTATGGAGGTAGTGCACATAATATTAGTTTGTTAATACCAAGTGAGCATAAGACTAAAACATTACAATTGATCAATAAAGGGTTGTTTAATTTATAGTAACCCTTTTTAGGTTTTAGAATTTAGCACCAATTGATAAAAAGAAGTTTCGACCATCAGCAGGTAATGCACCTGGCCCAGGATAGCCTCCTGCGCGTCTAGTAAAATACCTAGTATCATTCAAATTATTAATTCCTGCTTTTATATTTATTTTTTTTGAGTATTTATAAGAGGCAGTTAGGTCAATTATTGTGTATGAAGGGATGATACCTATATTGCCATTTGCTGATGGAGTATAGGTATTATTCGCATCGCTAAATGCAGCAGCAACATGACTTAACTGAGTGGTGCATAAAAAACTTTTATAACCAAAACTAAGCCCAGTTCTTAGAATATCTTGTGGGGCATTTTCTACTTTTTTCCCTTTGGTGTTGGCATCTTTATGGTTGCCGCTATATCTAGCATCTGTATAAGAATAGGAACTAAATAAAATAATATCTGAATGCACACTATTTGAAAATGCTCTTACAGGATTAAATTCAATATAAGTTTCGAATCCTTTACTTGTGCTTGCTCCAACATTGGTTACAAGTCTGTAGTTTGCTCCTAATGGAGTAACGGTGCCTACGCGATTATTATATTTTAAATAAAACCCACTTAGATCAAATTGAAGGTAATTTTTTATTTTCCCTCTATAGCCAAGATCCAAGTTATATCCCCGTGCATCTTTTAAATCTTGGTCAATCAAATCACTAGTAGGAGGCGCTTGTAAATTTGCAAATTGAATGGGTCTATATGCTTGCGAAAAATTCGCATAGAATTCTGTAGTATTTGTTAAATGAAATTCTGAACCAATGCCACCCAAAACAAAATTTCTGTTTCTTCTGATATTTTGAAGGTTAATGAATGCGCCATTTGCATCAAATCCATTGCTTCCAGCTGCAGATCCTTCCAGCCATTCATATCTAAAACCAGGAATGATCAATAGCTTTTGGGTCACTCTAAATATATTTTCAACAAATACTGCAGCATTATTTGATCTAAATTGAATAGCTCTTGGATATAGTCCTTCGATACTTATATCATAGTCAGATCCAGTAGTGCCTTTCCCGTCTGCTAATCGATGTGTATTGCCAGTGTATAATCTGATACCAGTTGAAATTGTATTTTTCATTTCCCCAATCAAGTAATCAGTGATGAATCTACTTTCAAGTCCATAGTTTCTATATTGGTCTATATTTACAATGCGATTATTGAATTGATTGGTGGCAGTATTGATACTATCTTTTACTAAGATTGAATGCAAGAATCCAACGCTATTTCGATCCCCAATTGTTCCAAAAATTTTCGTATTCCAACGACTATGGTCACTCATTTCATATTGAATATGGATTGCTGGTGTTGTCCATTTAATATCCATCCAATTCCTATTTCTGAAACTTTGCTTGGCATTTTGTATAATTTGTAAATCTGTCAATCCACCTGCTTGTTGGCTTCTTGTATGTGAATGCATTAATTCAAAATTGAGCGAAAGTTTTTTGGTGAAATGATAGGTAACAGAACCGAAACCTGCTTTTGAAAAAAACTGACTATTATTTCTCCAACCTTCACCATTTCTTTGATCGTAAAAAGAATAGTAGTTCACTTTTTCTTTTTTCCCTCCAATGGCGTTAAAACTATTTATTAAACCATTGCTTCCGATAGTCTGTTGCGTTTCAAATTCAAAAGCTTGATTGATTTCACTGCCATTTTTTAAAATATAATTGACCATGCCACCAAACTGTGGTCCATATTGAAGCGCACCTTGCCCTCTTACTATTTCAATTCTCTGAACTGCTTGTAGTTGAGGATTATAATATGCTTCTGGATATCCAAATGGATCGGCTGCGATATCATATCCATTTTGTCTGATATTGAATTCCCAACTTCTATTTGGACTTAAACCTCTTGCAGCTATGCCAATTTGAATGCCGCTTGGATCGCTTTCCCAAATATGAATACCAGGTACTTTTGCCAATACTTGACGCATGGTATTATTGGCAATATTTCCTTGAACATTATCAAGTACGATTAATGCATTCTTCTTGCCTGCATATATATTGGTACCAACAATTTCAGGTATTTGTTGGTAATCGCTTTTGCTATTTCTACCTACAATAGTTACATCTTTTAATTGATGCCAATTGGTGGTATCTTTTTGATCTTTGATTTTTGGGGTTGTTTGGGCTTGCGTCATTTGCGCGAAACACAAAAATATTAAAAGTAATAGCCTATTTTTTAAAACCCTTATTTTCATGCCGCAAAGCTAGGCCGACTTAATAACCTCAATTTACAGATTCGGGAAATGAGTTTATACAATCGGGAAAAATAAAAAAGGGGACAGATGAAAATCTGTCCCCTTGGTATTAAGGTTTACTAAAATTAAATAAACAGAAAAAAATATAACTGAGTATTGTTTATTTAATTTTTAGTTTTACTAAAATTAAATAAACAATAACGCGACTCCATAAGAGAAGAATCGGTATTTATCTTTAATTGCTTTTTTATACGCCTCCATTGCTAATTCATATCCTGCAAATGCGCAAGACATAATCAACAAACTTGTTTTTGGTAAGTGGAAATTAGTCACCAAGCTATCCGCAATATTAAAATTATAAGGAGGGTGGATAAAGTGATTTGTCCATCCTTCTGCTGGCTTCAATAAACGTTGAGCTGTTACACTGCTTTCCATGGCACGCATTGCTGTAGTACCAATGGAACATACACGACGACCATTTTCTTTTGCTGTATTAATAATCCTACAAGCATCTTCGTCAATTTTAAAATATTCAGCATCCATTTTATGTTTGCTCAAATCTTCTACTTCAATTGGTCTGAAAGTGCTTAAGCCAGTGTGTAAGGTTACTTCTGCAAAACGGATACCTAGGATTTCAGAACGCTTAATTAATTCTTTGCTAAAGTGTAAACCTGCAGTTGGAGCTGCAACAGCACCCTCGTGTTTTGCATACACAGTTTGGTATCTTTCTTTATCATCTTCATCGGGCTTACGCTTAATATATTTAGGCAATGGAGTCTCACCTAAAAATTCTAACATTTTCTTAAAGCCTTCGTCATCACCTTCCCATAAAAAACGGATCGTACGACCACGGCTAGTGGTGTTGTCAATGACTTCTGCAACTAGTTCTTCGTTTTCACCAAAGTACAATTTGTTACCCACACGAATTTTTCTTGCGGGATCAACAATGACATCCCATAAACGGTTTGGCTTATTTAATTCTCTTAATAAGAATACTTCGATTTTTGCACCAGTTTTTTCTTTACGACCATACATTCTTGCAGGGAATACTTTCGTATTATTCACTACAAATACATCCTTGTCATCATAGTACTCCAATAAGTCAGAGAAATGACGATTTTCCATGTGACCGTTTTTACGGTTTACCACCATCAATCTACTGTCTTCTCTTCTTTTTGTGGGATACTGGGCAATCAGGTTTAGAGGTAGGTCATACCTAAATTGGGAAAGTTTCATTTGTGTCTATATTTTAGAATGATAGCCACATTAAGTTTACTACAGCCTTACGGGGCAGTTCGCTTCATGTTACGGCATGAAAATTATGGACGCAAATGTACAAAATCGCCGTAAATTTGCCAATATAAGATTTGCTCTAAAATTAGGCGGTTCATTTAAAAGCCGTAATTTTGCCAAACAGCCGTTAGTTTTAGAGCTAATCGATTAAATATTAAGAAGCTATGCTGCATAAAAAATGGTGGAAACTATTGTCTTTTATCTTGCTTTTGTACACTTGTACCTATGGTTTTTTGGTGAAAGTGCCTAAGTTAGATGATCGTATGCAGGAGTCCATTCGTAATTTCTTTTTTCATGTGCCTATGTGGTTTGGCATGATGATTTTATTGTTTGTTTCATTGGTCTATTCCATTAAATATTTAAGGTCATCCAATTTAGTGCACGATGTATATGCGCAAGCTTATGCAGCAATGGGTTTAATATTTGGTGTTTTAGGCATCATTACTGGCGCATTATGGGCCAATTATCAGTGGGGAAGTCCTTGGGTAGGTGATCCAAAACAGAATGGTGCTGCGATTGCATTACTTATTTATTTTGCCTATTTTGTTTTAAGAGGCAGTTTAGTGGATGCAGAAAAAAAAGCAAGGCTTTCTGCAGTCTATAATATTTTTTCATTTTTCATGTTGTTCCCAACACTTTGGATTTTACCTAGATTAACGGAGTCCTTGCATCCTGGAGGACAGGGAAGTGATGGAAATCCTGGTATCAATGGTAAAGACATGTCCGCAAATATGCGTACTGTTTTTTATCCAGCCGTGATTGGGTGGACTCTACTAGGCGTTTGGATCACCACACTGAAAATTCGTGTACAAATGATCCAATTAAAAAAAGAAGGCATCTTATAACCTACAATCATTAAATATATGTTAACCTTATTACAAGTACAACAAGCAGCATCACAAAATATTATGTTGCAGAACGGAAAAATATTCCTAGTGATGGCAGTCGTTTGTATTGTGCTTATTGGACTTTTTTTATATGTCACTTCAATCGATAAAAAAATTAAACAACTAGAAAAATAAAAGTATATGTCAACAACATCAGATTACAGTTTTTTTCAGAGTGTAGAAAAAAGTTTCGACAAAGCAGCTAAGTTCACTAATTGGGAGAATGGTTTATTGGAGCAAATTAAAGCTTGTAATAGCATTTATAGTATGCGTTTCCCAGTAAAAATGGATGATGGCAGAATCGAAGTGATTGAAGCATATAGAGTACAACACTCTCAACATAAATCACCATGTAAAGGGGGTATTCGTTTTAGCCTTGCTGTAAATCAGGATGAAGTGATGGCTTTGGCCGCTTTGATGACCTACAAATGTGCTATTGTGAATGTGCCATTTGGTGGAGGAAAAGGGGGCATTAAAATTAGCCCAAGGTCTTTGAGTGCTTATGAATTGGAAAAAATCACAAGAAGGTATACTGCAGAATTAGTAAAGAAAAATTTTATCGGTCCTGGTATTGATGTACCAGCTCCAGATTACGGAACAGGAGAGCGTGAAATGGCATGGATTGTTGATACCTATCAATCATTAAAACCAGGTGAAATTGATGCAGCTGGATGTGTGACTGGTAAGCCAGTATCATTGGGTGGAGTGAGAGGACGTAAAGAAGCCACAGGATTGGGTGTTTTTTATGGTGTGAGAGAAGTATGTTTGATGGAAGATGTGATGAAGAAATTAGGATTAACAGAAGGCATTGAAAATAAGCGTGTGATTGTGCAAGGATTAGGGAATGTGGGTTATTTCTCTGCAAAGTTCTTTAGAACGCATGGTGCTAAAGTAGTCGCTATTGCAGAATTTGAAGGGGCCATTTACTGTGCAGATGGATTAGATGAAGAAGCAGTTTTCCAACACAGAAAAACAACAGGTAGTATCTTGAATTTCCCAGGAGCGACAAATATTGAAAAGAGTTCAGATGCATTGGAAATGGAATGTGATATATTGATTCCTGCAGCATTAGAAAATGTGATTGATAAAAACAACGCACCAAATATCAAAGCCAAGATTATTGGTGAAGCAGCAAATGGTCCATTAACACCAGAAGCAGATGAAATTTTATCAAAGAAAGGCGTATTGGTAATTCCTGATATGTACTTGAATGCAGGTGGTGTAACAGTATCTTATTTTGAGTGGTTGAAAAACTTAAGTCACGTAAGATATGGTCGTTTAGAAAAACGTTTTACAGAAAATGCCAATATTAATATTATCAATCAAATTGAGGAGTTAACAGGAAAGAAAGTGAGTGCGACAGAAAGAGCTGTGATTGCACATGGTCCTGATGAAATTGACTTAGTGCATAGTGGTTTAGAAGAAACGATGATCACTGCAACAAGAGAAATTATGGAAATATGGAATGCAAATCCTGCAATTCCCGATATGAGAACTGCCGCTTATGTTTGTGCAATTAATAAGGTAGCACATTCTTATACCGAACTAGGAATCTTCCCTTAATCTTTAAAGGTTAGGGTCAATATAATTGGGGAACTGATGCAACATATGCAGGTTCCCCATTTTTATTTCTGCACCAATTGTTGTTGGTCCATTGGATGCAATTAAATAAGTGGCATTCAATACTTGTTGGTATTGTAACAATTGAAGAATCGTTTTATCATTGAGTGTGGTTTTTGCTTCCTTGCACTCTATTATCATCCATGGGGTTGTTCCATGATATACTAGGATGTCAAATCTTTTGTTCAGTGATCCCAATTGAATTGTTTTTTCGATTGCGATGAGTTCAATTGGATATTTGCAAACTTGAATGAGGTACTGTAACATGTTTTGTCTAACCCATTCTTCTGGGGTCAATACCACCCATTTTTTCCTACATGGATCAAAGATTTGGTCTTTTCCATCAATTGATTGGACTTTAAAGTCATAAGATGGGAAATCAACTAAAATCATGAATTAGAAAAAAAAAGTTAATTTTATAATGTATCAGATCAAAGATAAGCTTATGAAAACAAAAGAAGAAATTGTAGAAAACTGGTTACCTAGATATACTGGAGCTAGTTTAGATCAATTTGGCAAATACATCCTTTTGACCAATTTTAGCAATTATGTGAAGATGTTTGCCGAAAAACATCAGGTTGAAATCATCGGTAAAGATCGTCCAATGCAATGTGCCACAGCAGAAGGGATCACCATCATTAATTTTGGGATGGGTAGTCCTGGTGCTGCAACCGTGATGGATCTTTTGACTGCAATACAACCTGAAGCTGTTTTGTTCTTAGGAAAATGTGGAGGCTTAAAGAAAAGAAATAAAGTAGGTGATTTAATACTTCCAATTGCTGCATTAAGAGGAGAGGGAACTTCCAATGATTACTTTCCACCAGAAGTGCCAGCCTTACCTGCCTTTGCTTTACAAAAAGCCATTTCAACAACCATTAGAGATAATAATGTAGATTATTGGACGGGTACCGTATATACCACCAATCGTAGAGTATGGGAGCATGATGAAGATTTTAAAACCTACTTAACGAAAGTGAGGGCTTATGCCATTGATATGGAAACGGCAACCATATTTACTGTAGGTTTTTACAATAAGATTCCAACTGGTGCATTATTGTTAGTGAGTGATTCTCCCATGGTGCCAGAGGGAGTGAAAACAGAAGCGAGTGATAGCAAAGTCACAGCTGAATTTGTAGATCGCCATTTGTCCATTGGTATTGAGTCATTGAAACAATTGATCAACGACGGATTGACTGTGAGACATTTGCAATTCTAGATGATGCTTAGGGATGGTATTAATCCTTCCACAAGAAGGGGAAAAGAATGTATGCAAGTGCGATGATCATGATATCAAATCCAACCAATAACCCTACAAGTTGTGGTAATCCATTCTGCACAATATCAGAGAATGCAATATTCGCTATTTTCATCAATAAAAGTAGTTGAGGTATAATCAATGGAAATCCTAAGATAGCCATGATGGCGGAAGGTTGTTGTGCTTTTGCAGCGATAGCAGCTAAGAAGCTAAATACCAAACTCAAACTTATTCCACCCAAGCAACTAATGCCAAAAAATAACAGAATATGCGTTAATGGATTGCCTAGTAAAACCATAAATAACATCAAGCTCAATGCACTCATAATACACATGAGCAAACTATTGAAAATGAGTTTTGATAGAATAAAATTAACAGGGCTGACAATTGAATAAAAATAAAGCATTCTGCCTCTTCCTTCTTGCAAGAAACTTCTTGCCACAGCATTGATACAAATAAATAATAAAGTGATCCAATAAAGACCATTCCACACTTTATCTTCTGGAAGGCCCATCGTTAAGTAAATCACAAAAGTAGTAGAGGCTAAATAAATCAAAATGCCAAAAAAAGTATACTGCTGTCTCCATTCTAGCAGCAAATCTTTTTTAAGTAGCGTGGTGATATTTTTAAGCGATTCTTTCATTCAGTGGGTAGGCTTATTTTGCAGCACAGATTCTACATCTTGGCTCGTAATTATTTTTTTCGCCCAATACAACGGTGCCTTCTTCCTCGCTCGTTCTGTAAGATACATTGGCTAAATGGCCGCATTGCACACAAATGGCATGTAGTTTGGTGATGAAATCAGCGATGGCTAATAATTGTGGCATAGGTCCAAAAGGCTTGCCAAGATAATCCATATCTAATCCAGCAACAATGACACGTTTACCCTGCATGATGAGTGTTTCACAAACAGCAATAATTTCATGATCAAAAAACTGCGCTTCGTCAATACCAACTACATCAGCATCTCCTACATGTAATAAAATATTTTTTGCGAAGTCAATTGGAATAGAAGGAACGGAGTTGGCATCATGACTTACCACTTTCTCTTTATCATACCTAGTATCGGTCGCTGGTTTGTAAATGACTACTTTTAAATTTGCTATTTGAGCTCTTTTAAGTCTTCTAATTAACTCTTCGGTTTTGCCGCTAAACATGCTGCCACAAACGACCTCAAGCCATCCTCTTTTTTCTTTTGAAAAGTTTTGTTCAATAAACATAGACAATAATGCAATTTCTTTTTCGTTCTTAAATAAATCCTTATTCTTTAATTCCTTCAAAAGTAGACATTCCTATGGAAAGAGTTGCCGCTTTGGTTGAAAAATTAACCACACAATTGGCCGAAAAGGCAGACAAAAGCCAATTGAAACAAACGGCCGTCCAATTGCTAGCAGCCTTATCAGAAACGGATCAATTCAACAATCTTCCAAACAATGTATCAGTGATGATTCCAGGAGGCGAAGCAGTTACTGAAGTAATTGATCGTCCTATCCCTGAAACACAACCAGTAGAAGTTAGAATTCCTAGTTTGCCAAAATTAGAACCAGTTGAACCTTTAGTACCTATCGTGCCTATAGTAAATGAGTCAATTTCAAAGGAGATCAATGCCACAATTAAGCATACAGAATTACAAGAAAAATTGGCTTTAGAACCTATTAAGGACTTAAAAGCGGGCATTGGAACCAATGATAAATTTCAATTTATAGCAGCTCTTTTTGGAGGGGATGAAAAAGCATTTGACCAGGCCATTAAAACTATTAATGGATTTAAAATATATGCAGAAGCACAATTTTGGATCAAATCTAATTTAAGGGAACAAAATAGATGGGATGAGACGGACGAAGTAGTTAAAGCGTTTGATCTATTGGTGAAACGTAGATTTGCTTAATACAATCCATTGTTTTTTGGGTCGCACCTGCATGTGCTTGCACAAACTTTAATGCTTCGTCTCCAATCGCTTTAGAAAAACTAGCATCCTTCAAAAGTTGATTGATTTTTTCATTTAAAGTGATCGCATCCTTTATTTGAATTCCGCCATGGGCGTTGCGTAGTCCAATTGCTTCTGGATATTTTAAATCATTTGGTCCCCAAATTACAGGCTTCCCGAATACTGCTGCTTCAAGTACATTATGGATACCATCCTTTGTAAATCCTCCACCTATATAGGCAATATCTGCATATTGATATAATTGACTTAATATACCAATTTGATCAATGATCAAGACCACTGGCTTCTCCATTAAATCAGATTGGGTCAACCATTCAGACAAACAAATTGCATTTTTAAAATGGGATCGACAAGCTTTAATGGATGCTGCATCTACATGATGCGGTACAATGATCCAATTACATTGCTCTAATTGATCACATTGCGCCGAAACGGATTCAATAATTTGATGGTCATCTTCCCAAGTACTTCCTGTAACAATTATTTTACCTTCAGCTAATTTGGATACCCAATCAATAGATTTTTTTGTTGCAGCAATATCTAGTACACGATCAAAACGGGTATCTCCAGTAATCTGTAAATGCGTATCCTTTAATAGGGGCGCAATTAAATTTTTTGAATGGATATCTTGAACTAAAATGCCAGTAAATAACTGCAACATACTTCTATAAAATCCGCCGTAGAATTTAAAAAATATTTGGTCTGGTCTAAATACGGCAGATGCTAAAAAAGTAGGTATTTTATTTACAGCAGCAAGCTTTAAATAATAGTACCAAAATTCATATTTGATAAATACAATACATTTTGGTTGCACCATTTCCATCCATTGAGTTGCAGCTGATGGACTATCAAACGGTAAGTAAGATACAAAGTCAACAGCGGGGTGAGGCTTACGGTGTAAGTAGCCAGAAGGGGAAAAAAAAGTCACCCATATTTGATGGGTCGGATAGGTTTTTTTTAAGGCACTAATGATAGGGGAACCTTGTTCAAATTCGCCATAAGAGGCACAGTGTACCCATATAATGGGGCCCTTGATTTGACTAGATAAAACGTTTATTTCATCCCAAACCTTTTGTTGCCCATCTATCCAATGTTTTGCTTTCTCATTAAATGGACGAATGAGTTTAGCTAGGATCGGATAAAACAATAAAAAAAGTCGATATAGTATCATAAATATAGGCTAATGCAAAGATGGGATACAAAGGGGGTATTTCCACCATTTTGGCCATTTTATTGTAATTTTGGCAAAATTCATTGGATGCGAAAAATACAAATGGTAGATACAAAAAATCAGTATCTAGCCATCAAAGAAGAGGTAGACTTGGCCATACAAAACGTATTGGATACAGCTGCATATATTAATGGGAAAGCCGTACAAGATTTTTCAAAAAATTTAGGGGAATACCTAGGGGTACAATATGTGGTGCCATGCGCAAATGGAACAGATGCCCTTCAGATAGCGATGATGGCATTGGACTTACAACCAGGGGATGAGGTCATCACCCCTTCATTTACTTATATCGCTACCACCGAAGTAGTGGCTTTATTAAAATTAACGCCTGTTTTTGTAGATGTTGATCCAGTGACTTATTGCATGGATATAGAAAGCTTGAAAAAAGCGATCACACCAAAAACAAAAGCGATTGTGCCGGTGCATTTATACGGACATGCAGCACCTATGGAAGCGATTTTGGAAATTGCAAAGCAGCATCATTTATATGTGATTGAAGACAATGCACAAGCGATAGGCGCAGACTATACTTTCTCCGACGGTACAGTTAAAAAAACAGGTACCATGGGTCATATTGGAGCCACTTCTTTTTATCCTAGTAAAAACTTAGGTGCATTTGGAGATGGAGGTGCTATTTTTTCCAATGATAAAGTTCTAGCAGATAAAATGGCGATGATAGCCAATCACGGACAATCAGCACGTTACTATCATGATGTGGTAGGATGTAATTCAAGATTGGATTCTATTCAAGCGGCTATCTTAAATATTAAATTAGCAAAATTAGATACGTATAATAAGGCGAGACAAGCTGTTGCAGCATATTACACACAAGCATTTGCAGGCATCGATTCAATTGTGACACCTGCTATTGCAAATTATAGTACGCATGTGTTCCATCAATATACGATTCAGTTAAAAGGGGTAGACAGGGAAAAATTCATTGCACATTTAGCGGCTAAAGAAATTCCATGTATGATATATTATCCAGTTCCTGGGCATCTTCAAAAAATGTTTGCATCAGAACAGCATCATCAATGGGATTTAAATATAACGGATCAATTAACGCCATGCGTTTGTTCTTTACCAATTCACACAGAAATGGATGAAGCACAATTAAAATATATTACAGAAGGGGTTCAATCTTTTTTTAATTAAACGCACTAAAAGAATTATCAATGAAAATAGCAGTTGTAGGCACAGGATACGTAGGATTGGTTACGGGAACTTGTTTCGCAGAGACGGGTAACAAAGTGACTTGTGTGGATATTGATAAGTCTAAAGTAGAAAAATTAAGTGGAGGTCAAATCACTATATACGAACCAGGATTAGAGAAAATATTTTTAAGAAATATCAAAGAGGAGCGCCTAAGATTCACAACACAATTAGAAGAGGCGGTGGAAGATGCAGAGATTATCTTTTTAGCATTACCAACACCTCCGGGTGCGGATGGTAGTGCGGATTTAAAATATGTGTTGGGTGTAGCGGATCATTTAGGAAAAATATTGAAGGGTTATAAAGTCATTGTCAATAAGAGCACGGTGCCGGTGGGCACAGCAGATAAAGTAAGTGCAGCGATTGCAAAAAATTATAAAGGTGAATATGATGTAGTGAGCAACCCTGAGTTTTTAAGAGAAGGAGTGGCGGTGGATGATTTCATGAAGCCAGACAGGGTAGTCGTAGGTACAAGATCGGACAGAGCTAAGAAATTAATGAGTGATTTATATGCGCCATTTGTAAGACAGGGTAACCCTGTTATTTTTATGGATGAGCGTAGTTCAGAGTTAACAAAATACGCAGCAAACTCATTCTTGGCTACCAAGATATCTTTCATGAATGAGATTGCACAACTATGTGAGCGCATGGGTGCGGACGTGGATATGGTAAGAAGAGGCATTGGATCGGATGACAGAATCGGAAAGCGTTTTTTATTTCCAGGCATTGGTTATGGCGGATCATGTTTCCCTAAGGATGTGCAAGCTTTGATTATGTCATCGGATGAAGTAAAATATGAGTTTGAGATTTTAAAAGCGGTGGAGAAAGTCAACGCCAATCAAAAATTACATTTAGTAGAAAAGATCAAGGCTTATTATAACGGTAACTTAACAGGCAAGCATTTTGCATTATGGGGATTGGCATTTAAGCCAAATACAGATGATATCAGAGAAGCGCCAGCTTTAAGTATCATTGATGCATTGACCAATGCAGGTGCCACAGTAACGGCTTATGATCCAGAAGCGATGCCAAATGTAAAGGGTCAAATAGGTGATCAAATACAATATGCAGCCAATCAATATGAGGCATTACAAAATGCAGCTGCACTCATTATAGCAACAGAGTGGAGTGAGTTTAGAACACCCGATTTTGAGCGTATGGAAAAAGAGATCAAACACAAGATCATCTTTGATGGTAGAAACTTATTTGATGTATACAAGATGAGAGAGCTAGGATACCATTATGAAAGTATTGGAAGAGCAGACTCTAACAAGGTAAATTAACAAAAACCAAGATGAGTCAAAAAAGAATATTAATAACGGGTGCTGCTGGATTTTTAGGATCGCATTTGGCAGATCGATTTATCAAGGAAGGCTACTATGTGATTGCAATGGATAATTTGATCACAGGAGACATGATGAATATCGAGCACTTAAGTTCAAATCCGAATTTTGAATTCATCCACCATGATGTGACCAAATTCATAGACATCAAAGGCGACCTGGATTATATTTTACATTTTGCATCACCAGCAAGTCCAATAGATTATTTAAAAATACCTATCCAAACTTTGAAAGTAGGTGCGATGGGTACACATAATTGTTTGGGCCTAGCCAAAGCAAAAGGTGCAAGAATTTTAGTGGCAAGTACAAGCGAAGTATACGGAGATCCACTCGTACATCCACAAACCGAGGAGTACTGGGGCAATGTAAATCCAGTGGGTCCAAGGGGTGTGTATGATGAAGCAAAACGTTATATGGAATCCATCACGATGGCCTACCACACTTTTCATCATGTAGAAACTAGAATTATCCGCATCTTCAATACCTATGGTCCAAGAATGCGCCTGAACGATGGCCGTGCATTACCAGCTTTTATTGGTCAAGCATTAAGAGGCGAGGACATGACCGTTTTTGGAGATGGCTCTCAAACAAGAAGCTTTTGCTATGTGGATGATTTAGTAGAAGGCATTTATAGATTGTTATTAAGCGACTACTCAAGTCCTGTGAATATTGGCAACCCCAATGAAATTAGCTTAAAGGATTTTGCAGAAGAGGTATTAAAATTAACAGGTAATACCGTGAAGATCGTGTACAAAGAATTACCGGTGGATGATCCAAAGCAAAGACAACCGGATATCACCAAGGCAAGAACGATTTTAGGATGGGAACCAAAAGTGGATCGTGCAGAAGGTTTACAAAAAACCTACGATTACTTTAAAGCATTGCCACCATCTGAGTGGACGAAGTTGCCTAAAGAATTTATATCAAAATAATTTCAGCATTATCTAATTTTTCAACATGGCTATTCATACAATTTTAGTAACAGGTGCCAATGGTCAATTGGGTTGGGAATTAGGCCAGCTAGCAAAATCATATCCAATATTTGAATTTGTTTTTGTAGATAGAAGTCAATTGGATCTTTCTCTACCGGATACATTTGAAAAAATGATGCATGCAATCAAACCTGATTGTATAGTCAATACGGCTGCTTATACTGCTGTAGATAAATCTGAAACAGAAAAGGAATTGGCATACACAATTAATGCAACTGCTGTTCAGGAATTAGCCCGTATAAGCCAAGCTTTATCAATCCCTTTTATTACCTACTCAACTGATTATGTTTTTGACGGGGAAGCAAATCAACCATATCTAAGTTCAACAAAAATGGATCCTGTGAATTATTATGGATCTACCAAAGCGGCTGGCGAAACCCTAGCCATGGAAGCCAATGAGCACACAATTGTAATTAGAACTTCTTGGGTATTTAGTAGTCATGGTAATAATTTTGTAAAGACCATGATGCGTTTGATGAAGGAGAGAGATCAATTAAACATTGTAGCAGTCCAAAAGGGAAGACCAACTTATGCAAAAGATTTAGCACTTGCTACAATGCTTATGATTGAGGCCATCCATGCTGGAAAGACAATTAAAGGGATATATCATTTTGCAAATCAAGGTGAGACCACTTGGTATGATTTTGCAGTCAAAATAAAAGCCATTGCTGGATTAACTTGTGCTTTGAATCCTATTGAAACCAAAGATTTTCCAACACCTGCTAAAAGACCAGCTTATTCCGTATTAGACACTTCTAAAATAGAAGAAGCACTTTCATTGTCTATTCCTCATTGGGAGGAAGCTTTAGCAAATTGTATGAAGGAAATAAAATAAAAAGGATGGCCCTTTCCAACATGAAAGGATGGCCCTTTCCAACATGAAAGGATGGCCCTTTCCAACATGAAAGGATGGACCTCACTTCGTTCGGTCTTCCTTTTTTTTGGAAAATCCCAGCATCAAATAAAGAAGCTACCTCTAGTAACGCTAGTGGTTTTTTTATGCCCTCACTGCGCCCTATGAATATGGAGCAAATTGCTTCGCAATTTTACAATGTTATTCCAATCCAAAAATCAAGCGAGCTTGTTTTTGCCTTGTCGACACATTGTGCTCGTTTCACTCGCTGCTCCATACATCCTCCTCGGGCATAAAAAAACCGCAACTTACGTTGCGGCTTCTTTTTTGTTTGGTTGCCTGACCTGGATTCGAACCAAGACAAACTGCACCAAAAACAGTCGTGCTACCGTTACACAATCAGGCAATCCTCTAGCCATTCTTAGAATGGAGTGCAAAAATAGGGCTACACACAAAAATTTCCAAATTTTTGTTGGCTTAACCCAACAATATCTTTGATTTGGCTTAACTTAAACCTAGATTTTTAATTAAAAATTAAACAACAGACCTATGCGTTTTAAAATTGCCTCAGCACTAATCATCTTTACAAGTATTTGCTGCATGTCATTTATGCAAGAGGGTAAGAAAAAAATTGTATTTTTTGGTGACTCCATTACAGAATTGGGGGTTAATAAAGGCGGCTATATCGACCTTTTGAACAAGCGTATTGCAAGTAATGGGCAAACCAGTCAATTTGAATTAGTAGGAGCGGGCATAGGGGGAAATAAGATCTATGATTTATACTTGAGACTTGAGAGAGACGTATTAGATAAAGCGCCAAATGTGGTCGTGATTTGGGTGGGCGTAAATGATGTTTGGCATAAGTCCTTGATGGGCACCGGAACTGATTATGATAAATTTGGATTATTCTATGATGCAGTGGTGCAAAAAATACAAGCAAAAGGAGCCAAAGTTATTTTAGTAACTCCAGCAGTCATAGGCGAGCGAAATGACCAATCCAATCCTCAGGACGGCGAACTTAATTTATATGCCAAATGGATACGACAATATGCTGCTCAAAAGAATATAGCATTAGTCGATTGCAGAAAATTATTTTTGGAATACAGTGTAAAAAATAATCCTAAGCAATTAGACAAGGGTTTCCTTACTTATGACAGGGTGCATTTAAATGATGCAGGCAATCAATTGGTTGCAGACGCAATCTGGGAAGCAATAAAGTAAATTAAAAAGTAAAATTTCACTTTTAAGAGGCAATCACTAAATAGTATTGTTTCTTACCTTTTTGTATTAATAGATATTTTCCTTGTAATAAATCTGCAGTTTGGATATGCGTTTTTTCAGCGCCAACTTTTTCTTTATTGACACTCAAACCGCCGCCTTGCCACATTTTACGTGCTTCGCCTTTACTTGGAAAGATGGCTGTATCTACTAATAAACTGATAAAGTCATAACCTTCATTCATCGCAGCTAATGGAACGGTAACTTGAGGAACACCATCCATCACTTGTAATAATTGGACTTCATTTAAGGATTGTAAAACTGCTGTGGTTGCATTACCAAATAAAATCTCAGTCGCTTCAATCGCAAATTTTAAATCTGCTTCGCTATGAACAAATTTTGTTAATTCGGCAGCCAATGCTTTTTGTAGAATTCTTTGTTGAGGTGCAATGGCATGTTCAGCGATCAATGCATCAATTGTTGCGGGTTCTAATAATGTGAAAATCTTGATCCATGCATTGGCATCTTCATCACTAGCGTTTAACCAGAATTGATAAAACTGGTAAGGAGAAGTTTTAGTGGCATCTAACCAAATATTGCCTTTCTCTGTTTTGCCAAATTTACCACCATCTGCTTTTTTAATCAAAGGGCATGTAAATGCAAATGCTTCTCCTCCTAATTTTCTACGGATCAATTCAGTTCCAGTAGTGATATTGCCCCACTGATCACTTCCACCCATCTGCACTTTACAATTTTTATTTTTATAAAGCCAATAAAAATCATATCCTTGAATGAGCTGATACGTGAACTCTGTAAAGCTCATACCAGTGTCACCTTCGATTCTTTTTTTCACACTGTCTTTGGCCATCATGTAATTCACAGTGATGTGTTTTCCAACCTCTCTGATAAATGAAAGGAAATTAAAATCTTTGAACCAATCATAATTATTCACCATTTCGGCAGCATTGGATTGCTTGCTATCGAAATTTAAAAAATGGGATAATTGTTTTTGAACACCAGCAATATTATGCGATTACGCTCTTCGCTTTTTCCACTTGGATCACCCACCATACCTGTTGCACCACCCACTAAAGCATAAGGCTTATGTCCTGCTTTTTGTAAATGCACCAATAACAAAATAGGAACAAGGCTTCCAATATGCAAGCTATCAGAAGTCGGATCAAAACCAATATAGCCGGATACCTGTTCTTTCTCGAACAGTTCTTCTGTACCTGGCATAATATCTTGAATCATACCTCTCCATCTTAATGCTTGGATCAATGTCATAAGGGTCACTTTCGACAAAAATAACTACTTATCAGCAATTCATTCCTAATTTCGCAACCTAAAAACTGAGTTCCTCAAGTAAATTTGTAAAATTTCTTACATGGCTAAAATAGGCATCAATATCGCAACGGGTAGTTTACAACAACCAGAAATGATTGTTGGGATTGACTTAGGGACCACCAATAGTTTAGTGGCCATTATCCATCCCGAAACCAAACTACCAACTGCCCTGAAAGAATTTGATGGAAGTAGTATTGTGCCAAGTGTGGTGCATTTTGATGCTTTTGGTAATGTAGAAGTAGGTGCAGCGGCAAAACCTTATTTAGAAACAGACCCTGCTAATACCATATTTAGTGCCAAGCGTTTGATGGGGAAGAGTTACAATGATATTCAAACGCATCAGGATTTTTTTGCGTATAAAATTATCGATGATAATAACGACAGTTTAGTGAAAGTGCAAGTAGGGAATCAATTTTATTCACCTATTGAATTAAGTGCACATATTTTAACTGCATTAAAAAATAGGGCAGAACATATTTTAAAAACACCAGTGAATAAAGCGGTGATCACGGTGCCGGCTTATTTTAACGATACACAAAGACAGGCCACTCGAGATGCAGGGAAGTTGGCTGGCTTAGATGTGTTAAGAATCATCAATGAACCCACTGCTGCAAGTTTGGCATATGGGTTAGGATTGGATCCTACAGAAGAAAAAACAATCGCAGTGTATGATTTAGGTGGAGGTACATTTGATATTTCAATTTTAAGAATTAGCGGTGGTGTTTTTGAAGTTTTAAGCACCAATGGAGATACGTATTTAGGAGGGGATGATTTAGATAGAGCCATCATTGAATATTGGATGGGCTTAATGAAAACAGACATAATTGAGGATCAAAAATTATTAAAGCAACAATTGAGATTGGCTGCCGAAGAAGCAAAAATTGCTTTATCTAATGCAACACATTTTGAAAAAGAGTTTGCCGGTGAAAAATTAAGTATTACAAAAGAAATATTTGAAAGTTTAGTTGCGCCTATTGTTGACAAGACAATGGAATGTTGTGCGAAAGCAATGAAGGACGCGGGTTTGAAAGTAGCAGACATCAATACTGTATTAATGGTTGGTGGAAGTACCAGAGTACCATTGGTAAAAAATACCGTATCAAAATATTTTAATCAAGCAGTGAATGATTCTGTGAACCCAGATGAAGTAGTGGCATTAGGCGCTGCAGTGCAAGCAGATATTTTAGCAGGCAATAATCAATCCATGTTGTTATTGGATATCACACCATTGAGTTTAGGCATTGAAACCATGGGTGGATTGATGGATGTTTTGTTACCAAGAAATTCAAAAATTCCAACACAAGCAGGAAGACAATATACCACACAAAAAGATGGACAGTCAGGCATTCAAATTGCGATTTATCAGGGGGAGAGAGATTTAGTAAAAGACAATAGAAAGCTGGGTGAATTTACTTTATCAGGGATTCCATCTATGCCAGCAGGTTTGCCAAAAGTGGATGTACAATTTTTAATCAATGCAGATGGCATACTTCAAGTGCGTGCAAAAGAATTAAGAACCGGGTTGACTCAAAGCATTGAGATTAAACCACAGTATGGATTAACAGACGCTGAAGTAGAACAAAGATTAATGGATAGCATTACTTATGCGAAAGAAGATATTGCCACAAGAGCATTGGTAGAAGCCAAAACAGAAGCAGAACAAATTTTATCCGTGACTGAAAAGTTCATGTCAAAGAATGTCTCCTTATTATCTAAAGAAGAGTTGATGCAAACTGCAGAAGCCATGCAAGCATTGCAATTGGCCATCACTATGGAAGATAAAAATTTGATCCAAGGAAAAACCGAGGCATTGAATGAATTGACCAGACCTTTTGCAGAACGTGTCATGGATCAAGCTATTTCGGGGGCCCTAAAAGGGAAGGGGATCATGGATTAATGGGCTAATAAGTCCTATTTATAGATTTGTGGAGACAAAATGGAGCAAAAATTTGGTATTTTAAAAATGAATCCTATCTTTGCCCTCCAATTAAAACAACCTGAGGAGGTATATATTATGTTAATTATTGATTCAAAAGACTGCGAGAACATTGACAAGGCCCTTAAGAAGTACAAAAAGAAGTTTGAAAAAAGCAAGACTTTAGTAAACTTACGTGCTCGTCAAGCATTTGTAAAGCCATCTGTAAAACGTCGTTTCGAGGTATTGAAAGCGATTTACAAGCAACAAATCTTCTCTGGTAAAATCGAAGGATAGTTTCTAAAAAAACCTTAGAATATATTTAAAGCCCCAATCTTTGGGGCTTTTTTGTTTTTTAGCAGTAATTTTAACTATGACTATTCAAACAAGATATGCGCCCTTAAACGCTTTTCTGGCTTATCTCCAGTTTGAAAAAAGGTATTCCAGACATACCACCACTTCTTATGCCAATGATTTGACGCAATTCTTTGATTTTATAGAAACACAATATGAGGGTTTGGCGTTTCAACAAATTACAGGGACTTTGGTTAGAACTTGGCTTGCAAGCATGAAAGAAGAGGACATGTCAAGTAAATCATTGAATCGAAAAATATCTTCCTTAAAATCTTTTTTTAAATACCATATCCAACAAGGGGCACTTGCTAAAAGCCCTATGGAGACTGTGATTAGCCCTAAAGTGAACAAGAGATTACCCAGTTTTGTAACAGAACAAGATATGGAACAATTGTTCACCAATTTAGCATTTGCAGAAGGATGGAAAGGATTTACAGAAAAATTAGTGATTCATGTTTTTTATGCTACAGGTATGCGTTTGAGTGAACTGATTCAATGCAAGGAAACACAATTAGATTTAGCTAAATGTATCATCAAAGTAATTGGTAAAGGGAATAAAGAAAGGATCTTACCAATTAGTCCTGCGCTTGCATCAGAATTGCAATTGTATATCCAACAAAAACCAACCGAGGCGCAAGGGAATCCATATTTATTTGTGAACGAAAATGGCAAGATGCTACAGCCAAGAGCAGTCTATAGTTTTGTTAAAAAATACCTTGGCCAAGTGACGACATTACAAAAGAAAAGTCCACATATTTTAAGACATAGTTTTGCCACACATTTAATGAATAATGGGGCCGATTTAAATGCAGTGAAAGAGCTGCTAGGCCATAGTAGTTTGGCAGCTACACAAGTGTATACACACAATACAATCGACCAATTAAAAGCCGTCTTTGCTAAAGCACATCCCAAAGCATAAAGTTTTCTTAAAAAAAAGAGAAAATCATTGTTTGCATTTTGAAATTATAGTAACTTACTAAAGCAGCGCGATGGCATGCTACGCTGATCAGTTCTTAATTTTTTAACTTCTTTTAAAATTAATCCTATGAACATCAACATTCAGACGGTGCACTTTGATGCAGACGAAAAGCTATTAGATTTTGTGCAAAAAAAACTAGAAAAACTTGCCACATTTCACGATCGAATTACTAGGGTAGAGGTCTTCTTAAAATTAGACAATTTAGTCCATGCCATTAAGGACAAGGTGGTAGAGATCAAAATCCATATTCCTAAGCAAGATTGCTTCGTAAAATCCACTTCAAAATCATTTGAAAGTTCTTTTGAGCATGCATTTGAATCGGTGATCAATCAGTTGAAAAAGAAAAAACAAAAACTCGCTGCATAATAATACAGCTTACAACAAAGAGGAAGGTCCAATTGGGCCTTTTTCTTTGCCCTTTACTCCCCATTTCTTCCCCATTTCATTGATTTCTCAACATTTTTTGATTTTTGGGATAAAAATTTCGTCTAAAATTTTGATAAATAAAGAATTCCATTACCTTTGCCATCCCAAAATTGGGTAGTGTTCTTTTATGTATTGGAATGAATAAGCCGGAATAGCTCAGTTGGTAGAGCAGCTGATTTGTAATCAGCAGGTCGCGGGTTCGAGTCCCATTTCCGGCTCTATAGTGTTACGGGCAGATGGCCGAGTGGTTAAAGGCGACAGACTGTAAATCTGTTCTCTCACGAGTACGTAGGTTCGAACCCTACTCTGCCCACAAAATTTTACGTATATTGCTGTTCCAAATAAGCAATCGCGTGAAATTAAGTTCTTTAGAATTTTGGTATAAGCGGGAGTAGCTCATTTGGTAGAGCGATAGCCTTCCAAGCTATAGGTGGCCAGTTCGAGCCTGGTCTCCCGCTCCAGTTACTTGATGAGAATGGCCGTTGTGGCTCAGTGGTAGAGCACTTCCTTGGTAAGGAAGAGGTCGTGAGTTCAATTCTCATCAACGGCTCAAAAGGATTTGGTTGAAAAAAAAGAAAGCTATGGTCGATGGACTCGGTGGTCTATTGACAGCAATTATAAAAAAAACAAAAACAAATAAAGATGTCTAAAGAGACCTTTAAGAGGGAGAAACCTCACGTAAACGTTGGTACCATTGGCCACGTTGACCATGGTAAAACAACATTGACAGCTGC
>JBDKGO010000011.1:0-2351 GCA_039798125.1 Bacteroidota bacterium
TTAGAGAAAGGTCAAGTATTAGAAGGTGTTGTTAAAAACATCACTGATTTCGGAGCCTTCATGGACTTAGGTGGATTAGATGGTTTATTGTATATCACGGATATCTCTTGGGGTAGAATTTCTCATCCAAGTGAAGTGGTTAAGATGGATCAAAAGATTCAAGTTGTTGTATTAGACTTTGATGATGACAAAAAACGTATCAGCTTAGGTTTAAAACAATTGACTCCACACCCTTGGGATGTATTACCAGCTGATTTATCAGAAGGTAGTGTAGTGAAAGGTAAAGTTGTGAACATCGAAGATTACGGTGCGTTCTTAGAAATTCAACCAGGTGTTGAAGGTTTAGTACACGTTTCTGAAATCACTTGGGCAAACACACCTATCAATGCAAAAGAATTCTTCAAATTAGGAGATGAGCATGAAGCAAAAGTAGTTACATTAGATAAAGATGCTCGTAAGATGAGCTTGAGTATTAAACAAATGTCTCAAGATCCTTGGAGCGCTATCGATAATAAATTCCCTGAAAATAGCATGCACAAAGGTCTAGTTAAAAACATCACTCCTTACGGTGTATTTGTTGAATTAGAATCTGGCATTGGTGGTATGATTCACATCAGCGATTTAAGCTGGTTGAAGCGTTTCAATCACCCTTCTGAGTATGTGAAAGTAGGTGAGTCTATCGATATCAAAATCTTGAACATCGACAAAGAAAACAGAAAACTTCAATTAGGACATAAGCAATTAGAAGAAGATCCTTGGAATGCATTAGAAGCAACTTTTGCAATCGGATCTATTCACGAAGGTACCATCGTTCGTAAGGATGATAAGGGTGCTATCGTACAAATGCCTTATGGTCTAGAAGGTTTCGCACCTAACCGTCACTTAGCTAAAGAAGATGGTAAGCAAGTTCAAGCAGAAGAAACAGCACAATTCATGGTGATCGAATTTGATCGTAATGAAAAGCGTATCGTAGTTTCTCATGCAAGAATTTGGGAGCAAAACATCCAAGAAGAAAAAGAAGTAGCTAAGAAAGAAGCAAAAGCTGAAAGTGATAACACTAAAAAAGCAGTTAAAGCAGTTCAAGCTAAAGTAGAGAAATCTACATTAGGTGATCTAGGTGCTTTAGCAGAAATCAAAGCTAAACTAGACGAAAACAAAGAAGGATAGTTTTTTTGGTTCAAAAAAACACTTTGATAATATTGAAGCCCCGCTATAGCGGGGCTTTGGTTTTTAGGCAACCATTCCTAAAAAGGGGGGCTACAGCCCTTTTGCAGGTAATTAATTGACTATCAAGCTGGTTTTAGCTATTTCTTAACGTCAAAGCCTTTATTCGCAATCTTTTTCGTCCTAAATTGGGGATTATTAGTTAATTTTGCCACCCTGTATGAATAGAATCATCTTATTATTTTGCCTGGTTTTAAGTTTGAGTGCTTGTACTTCAAAGTTCCAAAAAGTGTTGAAGAACAAGGACACAGACTACAAAGTTAAAATGGCAGAAAAATATTTTGCAGAAAAGAAATACATTAATGCACAACAGCTCTTTGAATCAGTGATTCAGTTCGTAAAAGGAACACCTCGTTATGAGGAATTATATTTGATGTATGCTAATTCTTATTATTATGATCAAGATTATGAGAATGCAGAAAATATATACAAAACTTTTATCGAGTATTTCCCTAATTCTACAAAAGTAGAAGAAGTAGAATTTATGAGGGCATATACTTATTTTAAGCGTTCCCCTAAAGCTGAATTAGATCAAACCACTACCAATAGAGCAATGCAATTAATGCAATCTTTTATTGATGCGCATCCAACAAGTACAAGAGTGAAGGAAGCGTCTGAAGTTATTGATGCATGTAGAGAAAAGCTGGAATTAAAGGATTATAAAACTGCTACATTGTACTATGATCTTGCTTTGTTCAGAGCCTCAGCAGTTACTTTTGGTTTATTATCAGATTATTTTCCGGACTCTAAACAAGCAGATAAGTATAAATTATTAACATTGAAATCCTATTTCAAGTTTGCAGAAAATAGTTTCGTTGATAAGCAAAAAGAGCGTTTTGAAAAAGTGGTTGCAGAATATAATGATTTTGTAGATAGATATAGTGATAGTCCATTGATGACAGAAGCTAAAAAAATAAAGAAACAAACTGATCAATATTTAAATAATATAAAATGAGTAAATTAAGAAGACATATGGGTGCTAACACACCTGCTGTTGTAGAAACAAAAAGTTTGAAGGCTTTGAAATCAAAGACTGGAAATTTGTATGAATCAATTTCTATCATTGCAAAAAGAGCGAATCAAATTAATATCTCTATTAGAGAAGAATTACACTCTAAATTAGAGGA
>JBDKGO010000011.1:2400-27442 GCA_039798125.1 Bacteroidota bacterium
GCTTGGAAGAAATTCATGAGAATAAAGAGCAAATCGAAATCTCTAAAGCTTATGAGCGTATGCCAAATCCTGCGATTTTAGCAACTGCTGAATTTATTGATGACAAGATTTATCATCGTAAAAACGAGGAAGCGGATCTATTCCGTTAGACTTATTAAGGTATTTATATAAAACGTCCCGAAGATTCGGGACGTTTTTGTATTTTAGGGTATAAAACAACTAGGTATGTTTTTAAGGAAAATAGCGATCTTATTATTGTGCTTTTGTACTTTTCAGCAATTGAGCGGGCAGGAACTTGCTGCTGTTGTAAGCCTGCAAACCAATAAAGTAGATAATCAAGTAGATCCTAAATTTTTTACGCAACTTCAAACACAGTTAAAAGATTTTATCAACCAGCGTAAATGGACTTCAGATATCTTTACCCAAGAGGAGAAAATTGATTGTAGTTTTTATATTACAATTGAATCTGTGGTTGCACCAGGTGTATACAATGCTAAATTAAGTATCGTTGCAAATAGGCCAGTGTATCATGCCAACTATTCAACGACATTATTGAATATGCAGGATGCTAATTTTACGTTTAAATATCAATTAGGACAGCCTATTGAATTCAATGAAAACAATGTAGCCAGAACAGATCCATTAGAAGCAAATTTAACAGCTACACTAGCCTATTATGTGTATATCATTCTAGGTTTAGATTATGATTCCTTCTCTAAAAATGGAGGCGCACCTTATTTTAGTAAAGCTTTAAATATTGTATACAACGCGCCAGATGGATCTGGTATCAATGGATGGAAATCTTATGATGGACAACGTAACCGATTTGTATTAATTGATAACCTAACTAAATCTGGTTTTGAAAAATTTCATGAAATTAGTTTTAACTATTATAGAAAAGGGATAGATCAATTGGCTGAAAAGCCTGAGCAGGCTAAAGTGGCCATCCTCAATGCGCTCATGAGTTTACAAGAATTGAACGAGGACAATGTCAATTCTATGGCTATTTCAATCTTTATGCAAGGCAGGGTGACAGAATTGATCGGTTTATTTTCGGATGCCGACAGGACTACTAAGAAACAATTGATGACCACATTGTCTGCGATAGATATTACCAATATCAATAAGTATAAAGCATATTTTGAATGAAAAAAACAATCATTTTAGGCATGCTATTTCTTGCAGCATGTGCTTCAAGCGAAACAAAGAAGGAGACACTTTTGCCTATCAAAACCATGCAACAAACAGTATGGCAATTAATGCAAGTAGATGAATACCTGACAAGACAAATTCAGACCGATACAACCATTCAGCCATCCCTCAATAAAGCTACATATTACCAACGTGTATTCAATCTAAACAAAGTAGATCGGGTACAATTTTATGCTACAATGGATTATCTTGATAAGCATCCAGTGGAAATGAAAGAATTAATGGACTCGGTGGAAGCATTATCGAAAAGGGAAAAATTAGCCCTTATTCAACATTAATTTGATGTAAATAAATGGAGGTCTCATCAAACACTTTTACTTTTGATATCTTAAACTACTAAAATATACAATTATGCCAATCTCAATCGGACAAAACGCCCCTGATTTCACATTATTTGATACAGATAAAAACCAAGTACATTTAGCGGATGCTAAAGGTAAGAATGTGGTTCTTTTATTTTTCCCACTTGCATTTACAGGTGTTTGTACAACTGAACTTTGTTCTGTAAGAGACAATATTGCAGCATACAATTCCACCAATGCACAAGTATATGGTATCTCAGTAGATTCTTTATTTGCATTAGGCAAGTTCAAAGAAGAGCAAAAATTGAATTTCCCTTTATTGAGTGATTTTAATAAAGCAGCAGCAACGGCATTTGATGTATTGTATGAAACTTTCCCTGCTTTTGAAATGCAAGGTGTAAGCAAGCGTGCAGCTTTCGTTATTGATGCGAATGGAGTGGTACAATATGCAGAAGTTTGTCCTACTCCGGGTGACTTGCCTAATTTTGAGGCAATTCAAACAACTTTAAATTCATTGAACTGAAACGTCGCTTCGTGTTAATTTTTATAAAAAATAAAATTAACACTACGCTGTCTAATGATTTTTAAAAAGGGTCCCGATTTATCGGGACCCTTTTTGGATCTTGTTAGGTTCTATGATTTTTTTTATTTGTCACAAACTTCTACAATCAAGAATTTTAAATAATGCGTATTCTCCATGCCCCATATGATAGGGTGGTCGCTTGACTGTGATTGATAAGTGACCTGTCTAATCCTTTTCTTGGCGTCTTTTGCGGCCATATAGATTGTATCTAAGAACAATTCTGGACTTACTAAGTTCGTGCAACTGGAAGTCACTAAAAAGCCGCCATTATTGATCATTTTCATCCCCCTTAAATTAATTTCTTTGTAGCCTGTAACTGCTTTTTCGATACTACTTCTACTTTTTGTAAATGCAGGCGGATCCAACATCACTACATCATATTTTCTGCCTTCTTTGCCCCAGTTTTTTAGGACATCAAAAGCATTCATGGCTTCAAACTTCACGATATGATCTAATTTATTTAACGCTGCATTTCTATTGGCTTGTGCCACTGCATTTTCAGAAATATCAATACCTAAAACAGATTTTGCGCCGTAATGTGCAGCATGTATTTCAAATGTTCCAGTATATGTAAATGCGCCTAAAACATCTGCACCTTTCACAATATGTTGAATAGCGCGACGGTTGTCTTGTTGGTCTAAAAAATATCCAGTTTTTTGACCATGCTCAATGTCTACATAAAAATTTAATCCATTTTCTTGAATGATTATTTCTGTTGGGAAGGGATCGGATAAAAAATCCTTCTTCTGTTCTAGTCCTTCTAGTTCTCTAACAGGTACATCATTTCGTTCATAAATCCCTTTTGGTTTAAAGATGCTGTTGATTGCATCTACAATGGCAGTTTTCCATTGCTCTATTCCGAATGATAAAGTTTGTAAAACAAAATAATCATTGAATTTATCTATGATCAATGCGGGTAAGCCATCTGCTTCTCCAAATACCAGCCTACAATTTTCGATGTAGCCCAATTGTTGTCTATAGGCCCAAGCTTCACTAATTTTTTGATGGAAAAATGCCGCATCTATATTTTCTCTCTTTCTAGTCAATAACCGGATGATGATTTGAGATCCTGGGTTGATATAGCCTCGACCTGCTAATTGCCCGTCAAAATAATAGACTTCTACGATATCCCCTGGGGCAACTGTGCCAGCGATACGGTCTACTTCGTTGTTATAAATCCATGGATGTCCCATGGCGATTCTTGGGGTAATGCGCTTATTTAGGTAAACCTTTGTCATTTGGCAAAGATAGGGACAGATTAAGTGACAACTTGTTCATTTTAAGCCCCTTTTATGTCAATTTTGCTCTTTTATTGCTTTGGCAATATATTTGCGTCCAATTGAGTACAAATAGTAAATTATGGAAGATAAAGAGCAATTAAGTCAAGAACCAATCGTAGATACTGAGAATGGAGCACAAACTGCCCCAGAAACCGAGGAAGCGCCTTTGAGTGAATTAGATCAATTGAAGGCAGATTTGGCAGACCAAAAGGATAAATACTTGCGTTTAATGGCAGAATTTGAAAACTTCAAAAGAAGAACTGCTAAGGAAAGAGTGGAATTGATTCAAACAGCAGGTAAGGATGTAATTGTGTCTCTCTTGGACGTCATGGACGACTGTGATCGTGCAGAAAAACAATTGAATGAATCCGATGATATTGCTATTCAAAAAGAAGGCATCCAATTGGTATTTAATAAAATCAGAACAACCCTTCATGCAAAAGGCTTAAAGGCAATGGAAAGCATTGATCAAACATTTGATGTAGAATTACATGAAGCGATTACAGAAGTGCCTGTGCCGGATGCTTCAAAAAAAGGCAAGGTGATTGACGAGGTAACTAAAGGATATTATTTGAATGATAAAATTATACGTTTTGCAAAAGTGGTAGTAGGCAAATAAACAAAGCAGTATGTCAAAAAGAGATTTTTACGAAATATTAGGTGTGAGCAAGTCTTCGTCTGCAGATGAAATAAAAAAAGCTTACCGTAAAGTTGCGATGCAATTTCATCCGGATAGAAATCCTGGTGATAAAGCAGCCGAAGAGAAATTTAAAGAAGCAGCTGAAGCCTACGAAATTTTAAGTGATGCCGATAAGAAAGCGAAATACGATCGTTTTGGACATCAGGCATTTGGACCAGGCACGGGTGGTGGCGGTGGATACGGCGGTGGCGGTATGGACATGAATGATATCTTTAGCCAATTTGGAGATGTGTTTGGAGATGATATGTTTGGTGGATTTTTTGGTGGTGGACAAAGCCGTTCAAGAGGTGGTGCAAAAGCAAGAGGTCAAAGAGGAAGCAACCTTAGGATCAAATTAAAATTAAATTTCGAAGAGATTGCGAATGGTGTGAATAAGCAAGTAAAAGTAAAGAAGCATGTGCTTTGTACAACTTGTGGTGGAAATGGTGCTAAAGATAAATCTAGTGTACAAACTTGTGGTACTTGTAAGGGTTCTGGTCAAGTAAGGAAAGTGACCAATACTTTTTTAGGGCAGATGCAAACTGTAAATACTTGCCCAACATGTAATGGAGAAGGAAATACCGTGACTGCAAAATGTACGGCATGTAAGGGTGAGGGAAGGGTATATGGCGAGGAAACTATATCCATTGATATTCCAGCAGGTGTGCAAGACGGTATGCAATTAAGTATGTCTGGTAAGGGCAATGCAGGTGAGCGTGGTGGATCATCAGGAGATTTAATTATCATGATTGAAGAAGAGCCACACGAGTTCTTACACAGAGATGGATTGAATGTCTCTTTTGATTTATACATTACAATACCAGACGCTATTTTTGGTACAAATGTAGAAGTGCCAACAATCGATGGTCGTGCTAAAATTAAAATACCAGCAGGTACACAAAGTGGTAAAATATTTAGACTAAAAGGAAAAGGATTTCCAGAAGTGCAAGGCTATGCAAAGGGGGATCAATTGATCCATGTGAATATATGGACACCACAAGAAGTAAGTGAAGAAGAAAAAATTGCTTTGAATAAAATGCAAGAAAGTGAAAACTTTAAACCTAAACCTGTCAAAGGAGATAAAAGTTTTTATGATAAAGTAAAAGAAGCTTTTAAGTAAACAATAAGATAATTTAAAAAGGGACAAATTTATTTGTCCCTTTTTTTATGCTTTTAACTGATAGATATCTTTACTGTTTCTGCCTAAGCCGTCATAATCCAATCCATAACCCACTACAAATTTATTAGGAATGTCAAAACAACTATAATCAACTTGAACTGGGTATTGTAAGGCTTCTTTTTTATTGAGCAATACAGCAATCTTAACAGATGCAGGTTGCATACTATCTAATTGTGGAAGGTAGTGATGTAAAGTCTTACCTGTGTCAATAATATCTTCTAGAATAATGATATGTCTATCTTTTACATTCATGTCTAATCCAATTGCAGTAATCACATTGCCTGTGGAGCTAGTGCCTTTGTAGGAGGCTAATTTAATAAAGCTTACTTCTGCCTCTATGGAGATTTGCTTGAACAGGTCAGCGGTAAATAAGAAGGAGCCATTTAGAATGGATAAAAATAGCGGACGCTTGTCTGCATAGTCATTATTTAATTGCCCTGCTAACTCGGTGATTTTTTCTTGAATAGCTGCTTCTTTTAAATAGGGTTCAAATGTTTTATCTAGAACTTGAATGGTAGACATGTTATTTCTTTTTATTAAATAATATTACTTGTGTGCCTTCTTTTAAAGGTTCCACTAATTGAGGGTTATATGATTTTAATAGACTCAATTGAACACCTTCTAGTTGGCTAATTTCTTGTAAACTAGTAGTGTACTTCACAATATGAAATGAGGCAGCACCTGCTTTCTTCTTTGGAGCAAGGAAAATCAATTGGTCGCTTTCCAAAAGATTCGATGCTTTAATATCATTGTATTCAAATAATTTATACAATGGCACTTTGTATTTAAGTGCGATCTCTATAAAAGACATTTTTTCTTTTCCAAGTATCACTGGCACTTGATTGATTCTAAATTGTCCTTCGGGATAATTGTATGCAGGCTTTTTGGATACAATAGGAAGCGTATTTGAAGTTGCCTTACTTGAATCTATCTTTAGAGCTTCTTTTTGAGTTGTTTGAACAACTGTAATCACTTCCTTTTTGCTTGTATCTTTTTGAATGGTGTCTTTTTGAGGAGCAGGCAATGTTTGTTTAGGAAGCGCTTTTGTTGGCAATGGCGTCAAACTTTCTTGGGTATTCATTTGAGCAATTCCTGCAGGCTTATTCAAACTTTTTACTGGCGTATCTGTAATTTGTTTATTTACTGGGGCATCATTCACAACCTTATTCACTACTGTATCTACAATAACCTTTTTTACGGGTGCTTCTTCCGTTTCAATTTCATTTTCAAGCTCAGGAAAATTGTATTGCGCTAATTCGTAATCGTCGATGATTTTTAATAATTTTTTTGGATAGTCCGATGCAGTAGCATACCCAGCTTTCTTAAGTCCATAGGCCCATGCAGTATCATCTACAGGGTCAAGTAAAAACAAATCCACATAGTTAGGTCTATTCTTTAAAAAATTAGAATGGTCTTTAAATGATGCCTCAGCTGCATCATAGGCTCTAAAACATTCTTGTTTTGCATCATCATCTTGATATGTTTTGGCGCCTGTCCAATCCGATTTGCATTTGATACCAAAGTGGTTATTATGGTTTTTAGCGAGGTTGCTCTCACCACTATTGGATTCAAGAATTGCTTGAGCAAGGGTGATCGAAGCGGGTACTCCAGTTCGTTTCATTTCCTTGATTGCAATCGCTTTGTATTGTGTGATATAAGCAATGGTGGTTGGATTGTTTTGCGCCCATCCAATTTGGATGAACAGGCAAAAAAGCAATGTTATAAGTATATTTTGTTTCATTTTATCTTTTTCTAATCAAGGTGAGTCCGTCTCTAATAGTCAACATAATTTTTTCAATGCCTTTATGTGCTAAAATATATTCATTGAATGCATGCATTGCTAAAGCGTTTTTACCTGTAATTTTTTCTTCAAATACTTGTCCGTGAAACAATACATTATCTGCAATGATCACGCCTTTATCCGAAAGCATAGGCAGCACTAAATTAACGTATTCAATATAACCAGTCTTGTCTGCGTCAATAAATACTAAATCCCATTGCTTATGAAGGGTAGGAAGGATTGATTTGGCGTCACCAACATGTGAAATGATCTGATGCCCTTTATTACTTGCATCAAAATGCGCTCTCGCTGCATTTGCATCTTCAGTTCTAAGTTCAATGGTATCTAAAGTCCCTGTGGCAGTTAATCCCTCAGCCAAGCATAAAGTGCTAAAGCCTGTAAATGTGCCAATTTCTAAAATAGTTGAAGGTGCCATCAGCTTACTAAAAAAGCTTAAAAAGCCTCCTTGGTTCCAATTGCTTTGTAAATGTGCATGCGGATGGCTTAGCAAGGTTTGCTCGTACATAGGCCTTAAATAGGCCGGTGTGGCATCACTATAATGTGCTACATAGTCGTTGGCAGCTTGTTGAATAAAATCCATGCTGCAAATGTCTAATTTTTTTCGCTATTAGCCCTTGAAATAATCCATAATCCTATAAAAGTAATTCCTCCGTTGATGATCAATAATTCTTGGCCAATTCGGAAATCTCCAAATAATTGTGCTTGGTAATAATCAAGCACCAAACAAAGGATTGGCGCCAAAACACAAATGACTGGCACAAGTGTATTGTTTAAGCTTCTTTTTGTTAAGATCCCAAATGCAAACAGACCTAATAATGGGCCATAGGTATAAGAGGCGATTTTCAATAATAAATCAATGGTACTCTTATTGTCTATCCATTTGAACACCATGACCATGATTAAAAAAATCAATGCAAAAGTTAAATGGGTTCTTTGTCTAATCTTTTTTTGATCTGCCTCAGACAAGTTTTTATTTCTTTGTAATCCTAATATATCAATGCAGAAGCTAGAAGTTAAAGCGGTGATGGCACCATCTGCACTAGGAAATAGGGCAGAAATTAAAGCAAGAATAAAAATAATGGATAAATAGGGAGGCATATGATTTAATGCCAGGGTTGGGAATAAATCATCGCCAGTGGCAGTGATATTATTTTGAGCAGCGTATAAATGTAATAAGCCACCTAAGTATAGGAATAAGCTAATTGCAATTAACATTGTGATACCAATGGTCACCATATTTTTTTGGGCATCCTTAAGCGTTTTTACTGAGATATTTTTTTGCATCATTTCTTGATCCAATCCAGTCATGGTTAAAGTGACAAATGCACCCCCAATAATTTGCTTCAAGAAAAAGGATTTACTATTTACGTCCATACTAAATACATCGGCTAAGTGCATAGATGGATTTCCTGCAAGCGCTTGGTTTTGCATAGCGGTCAATCCTTGTATTACATTCAAATCAAGTCTTGATAAGATATAGATACTACAGATAATCAAACCCATTAACATCCCTGATGTTTGCAATGTATCTGTCCAAACAATTGTTTTCACACCACCTTCATAAGTGTACAATAAGATCATGACTAAAATCACTACTGTAGTTGCCCAAAAAGGCACATGCATACTGTCAAGAATAAAGTATTGTAAAATTTTGACAACTAAATACAATCTTGCTGTTGCGCCAAGCGTTCTTGAAAGAATGAAAAAGGAGGCACCTGTTTTGTATGCACTGAAACCTAATCTGCCTTCTAGATAATTATATATAGAAGTCAAATTTAATTTATAATAAATAGGTAGTAACACATAAGCAATCGCTAAATAACCAATTAAATAACCTAATGTGATTTGCAAATAATGAAATGCATCTTTTCCTACAGCACCTGGGACACTCACAAATGTAACGCCGCTTAAAGAAGTACCAATCATGCCAAAGGCCACCAACATCCAATTGCTATTTTTATTACCAATAAAAAAAGACATGTTATTACTATTCTTGCCAGTGATTTTAGCTACGCCTAATAACACTAAAAAGTAAAGAATGACGAATATAAAAAGGGTCGTTGCACTCATAGTTAATTGATTGACATTTTGATAAGGCAATGTAAAGAGAATCTTTGAAATATTTTGCTAAAATACTTCTATATTCGAGTATAAAAATAGTTTTCATGAAAATAAAGTCCCTTACTGTTTTCTGCGGATCAAAATCGGGCAATAATCCTAATTTTTTGAAAGCTGCGACTCATTTAGGAAATCTATTAGCCCAAGAAAATATAGAACTAGTTTATGGAGGAGGCAATAAAGGATTAATGGGTGCAGTTGCGAATGGTTGCTTGGACAAAGGAGGCAAAGTAATTGGAATCATGCCAAAATTATTATTAGAATGGGAGGCACAACATAAAGGGTTAACAGAACTAATTGTAACCGAGACCATGCATGAAAGAAAATTGCTTTTATACGAAAAAGGGGATGCTGCAATTGTGCTACCTGGTGGTTTGGGCACATTTGATGAACTTTTTGAAATGCTTGTTTGGAATAATTTAAGCATTCATGATAAAAAAATAGTACTGTATAATTTTGAAGGATTTTATGATCCTTTGGTCGCTATGATCAATAAAATGGAAGAAGAAGATTTTTTATATGAACGCAGTAGGTATCGTCTGCATGTTTGTACCACACTTGAAGAAGTTAAGGCTGCTTTTTCTTAGCGCTTAGAATAGGGAATGCAAAACCCGCTCTAATGATTGGATCCGCTCTGTTGAACACATCTCTGTAGGGGGAGTTTGGATTTTTAAATAAATCAATCATTACACTAAAATAGGTCATCCCATTTTCTGATCTAGTTCCATATCCAATACCTGCCAATAAGCTCTCAGCTCCAAATCGTAAACTTCTTGAAGCGCCCGCATTGATACCTACTGTGCCCCTGTCTTTGTACCTGCTCCAAGTATAATTGTATTCTGGTTGTATTTGTATGAAAAACTTTTCAAGCGGCCAGATCCTTGTAAATGCCCCCGCGCCCAATTGGAAACTTCTCGAGGATACACCAGATATCCCATTGCCAATGGTAGGGTTAAAAGATTGAAAAAACAAATTTGTGGCAGCGCCAAAATCTACATAGTCATTGACACGCTTATACATTTCGGGATTAAGTCCAAGTTGAAATGAACCGGCACCACCACCAATCACTAAATTACCTCCAATAAAAATTGGGTTCACATTCATTGAGGGCATTGTCTTTATGACTTCTTGCGCCTTTGCTGTAATGCTACTGCTTAAAGCAATTAGGATGATGTATATAAATTTATTTTTCATTATTTGGAATCAAATATTTTACCTGCATTTAAAATATGATTCGGATCAAAAACTTTTTTAATACCCTTCATTAATTCAATGGTGATAGGATCAAACATCACAGGCATAAAAGATTTTTGAATTAAACCAATGCCATGTTCTCCGCTAATGGTTCCACCAAGGGATTTCACTAATTCGAATATTTTAAAAAGGATGTCTTGTATCACTTCGTTTTCATAACTTTTTTTGTACAAAGGGTGGTTAATCCTGACATGTAAATTACCATCACCTGCATGTCCATAAGAAACAACTTTAAATCCATTTTCAGCGGCCAATGCTTTAACGCCTTTAATTAATTTGGGTAATTCAGCTCTAGGCACCACAGTATCTTCTTCGATGGTATAACCTGCTGCTACCGAGGCTTCATTGGCTTTTCGGCGTATTTTCCAAAGTTCAGTTTTTTGTTGGGCATCATCTGCAAAATACAATTCACCCACTTCGAAATTTGACAAAACATCAGCAATGGCTTCCATGTCTTTCATTAATACATCTTTGTCATTGCCATCGACTTCTATAATAAGATGCGCAGCCAAGTTATCAGTAATGGTAATTGCTGTGCTCTCACATAACTTACTAGCTAATTTTATAGATTCAATTTCCATCAACTCCATTGCACTTGGTGTAATACCAGCTCTAAAAATAGCGCTCACTGCTTCACTCGCTTTTTCTAAACTATCAAAAGGAGCAAGCATTAATAAATCAAATTTTGGATGCGGGATTAATCTTAAAACAATTTTAGTCACAATGCCTAATGTGCCCTCACTTCCAACAATTAACTGCGTTAAATTATAACCTGTTGCATTTTTTAACACATTCGAACCTGTCCATATAATTTCACCCGTTGGCAAAACAATTTCTAAATTTAAAACATAGTCTTTTACTACACCATATTTCACTGCTTTTGGGCCGCCTGAATTTTCGGAAATATTGCCACCAATAAAACAGCTTCCCTTACTAGCAGGATCGGGAGGGTAGAATAAACCTTTTTCCTTTACTGCATTTTGTAAAACTTCTGTGATGACACCTGGTTCGGTAGTGACTTGTAAATTTCTTTCATCTATATCTAAGATGCTATTGAATCTTTCCATAGCAATCACCAAACCTCCTAAATGAGGTAGGGCGCCACCTGTTAAGCCCGTACCTGCGCCTCTTGGGGTGACTGGTATTAAGTGTTTATTCGCTAATTGCATCAAAGCACTAATCTCTTCTGCTTTTCTAGGTTTTACAACGACTGCTGGGCTGTAATGTAATTTTTCCGTTTCGTCCCTGCCATATTTTTCAAAGCTCTCTTCGTCAGTGAATACATATTCGGCACCTACAATGGATTTAATTTGGGCTAGTATTTCCGTTGTGATTTCTTGCATCTATAAATAATTAAAATAATCCGTACAATGTGCTATCAACTTTACTAATAATATGGCCTAAATCTTCTTCAGATTCGCCAAATTTAATTTTATCACAATCTATTACGAGCAATGGCCCTTCTGAATAATTATCAATCCATTTATTGTAATAGTCATTCAATCTTTTTAAATAATCTAAACGAATATTCTCTTCATATTCTCTACCTCTTTTTTGAATTTGAGATACAAGAGTAGGGACAGAAGCTTTTAAATAGATCAATAAATCTGGAGGTTGAACCATCGATTTAATGGTATTAAAAAAGCCGAAGTAATTATCAAAATCACGCTTACTCATCAAGCCCATCTCGTGTAAATTGGGCGCAAATATATTGGCATCTTCGTAGATGGTTCTATCTTGAATGATGGTTTCGGTACCTTTTTGTATTTCTAAAATTTGATTCAATCTGCCATGCAAAAAATAGATCTGCAAGTTGAAGCTCCATCTTGGCATATCATCATAAAAGTCCATTAAATAAGGGTTATGGTCCACATCTTCAAATTGGGGAATCCAACGGTAGTGCTTACTCAACAACTCGGTCAATGTTGTTTTACCAACACCAATATTGCCTGCGATTGCTACGTGTTTTGGTTTTTTAGTGGTTGCTTTTGCCATAATCTTATGCGTGTAGTTAAATGATTCAGATTGATTTTATAGGTATTCCATACCAACTGCTTTTCTAACAGTGGTCAAAGTAGCTGAAGCACTTGCTCTTGCTTTGTCAGCACCTTGGTGTATGATTTTTAAAAGTAAATCTTTGTTGTTTTGTAAGTCAGCTGCTTTGGTTCGTATTGGATTGATAAATTGAACCATGTCTTCGGCCAATTGTTTTTTCATATCACCATAACGAATAATACAATTACCTTCTGAACTATTGTTAAAGTCGTCCTCGAATTTTTTTACCGTATCTGCAGTACTCACTAAACCCATTAGCGTAAATAAGTTTTGGATATAGTCTGGTTTTACTGAATTTGGTGTTAAAGGCCCTTGGTCTGTTTTTGCTTTCATGACTTTTTTACGAATCAAATCATCTTCATCCGCTAAAAATAAAGTCGTCATTTGATTTTCACTCTTACTCATTTTCCCGTTGCCATCTAGGCCCATGATCTTCACCAATTCGCTGTTATAATTAAAGGCATAAGGCATTGGGAAAGTCTCTCCGTAACGGTGGTTGAATCTCTCTGCAAAATTTCTTGCCATTTCTAAGTTTTGTTCTTGGTCTTTCCCAACTGGCACTTTGACTGCGCGATGAATTAAGATATCTGCCGCTTGTAAAACTGGATATGTTAATAATCCTGCGTTCACATTTTCGGGTTGCATCCTTACTTTGTCTTTAAAAGTAGTGGTCTTTTCAAGTTCACCTTTATAAGCCAACATATTTAAATACAAATACAATTCTGCAATTTCTGGCACATCACTTTGAACATATAAAGACACTTTCTCTGGATCTAATCCGCAAGCAATATTTTCTGCCACCACACGCAATACACTTTCTTGTAAAGTTTTTGTATCAGGATGGGTTGTTAAGCTATGCCAATTGGCTACAAAAAAATAGCAATTGAATTCATCTTGCATGCGGACATAATTGCGCATTGCACCAAAATAATTTCCTAAATGCAAGAAGCCAGTAGGCCTAATTCCACTCAATACGATTTCCTTTTCCATAGCTGTGCGAAGATAATGAATCGCAATCCCATTTTTTGCCATCTTTTTGGGATATTTGTCCTGAATCTAAAAAAAATCGCTTGAGCCTAGCATCTCTCTTATCCAGTCCCATCGAATACCTAAAGGGTGTAGGCCCTTTGAGGGCGGAATTGCTTAAAAAAGAGCTCAGTATCTATACATTCGGCGACTTATTGCAACATTTCCCACATAGGCATGTAGACAAGACCAAGGTGACGCCAATTGCTCAATTGACCCCAGAGATGGACTTTGTTCAGGTAAAAGGGATCTTATTGGGTCTTCATTCTATTGGAGAGAAGCGTTCAAGAAGGATGGTCGGGCAATTAAGAGATGAATCGGGCATATTGGAATTGGCCTGGTTTCAAGGTATTCAATATGTTCAAAAGAATTTAGTGGAGGGGCAGACCTATTTGGTTTTTGGAAGATTGGGCTTTTTTAATGGGAAGCCACAGATAGTGCATCCAGAAATTGAACCCTTTGAGGTGCAGACCATGGCACAAAAATCATTGCTTGAGCCAGTTTATGGCTCCACTGAAAAATTAAAGTCGAGGGGTTTGAACGGAAAGCAAATTGGCAAACTCACCCAAGTTTTGTTTCAACAAATTAGTGAAAGGGATCTGCCAGAAAATTTACCTGCGCATTTATTAATAGATAGGATGGGAAGATGGGAAGCTTTTAGACAAATTCATTTTCCATCCAGTCAGGCAAAATATAAACAGGCATTATCAAGATTGATTTTTGAAGAATTATTCATCGCACAAATCAGGTTGAATTTAATTAAGATAGATCGCCATAAAAATAGTAAAGGACAGGTGTTTGAAAAAGTGGGGGACTACTTTAATACATTTTACAATCATTATTTGCCGTTTGAATTAACGGGTGCACAAAAACGTGTGATTAAAGAAATTAGGCAAGACGTAGCAAAAGGATTTCAAATGAATCGGCTGTTACAAGGCGATGTGGGCAGTGGAAAAACGATGATTGCATTGATGGCGATGCTCATTGCTGCCGATAATGGATTTCAAAGTTGCTTAATGGCACCTACCGAAATTTTAGCGCAACAACATTATAGTAGTCTGACAGAACTATTAAAGGAAATGCCTGTCGAAGTGGCCATTTTAACGGGTAGTACAAAAGCTGCAGAAAGAAGGAGGATATTAAAAGGCTTGGAAGAGGATACGATTCATTTTGTGGTAGGTACACATGCATTGATTGAGGATCCAGTGCAGTTTAAAAAATTAGGATTGGCAGTCATTGACGAGCAACACAGGTTCGGAGTGGAGCAAAGATCCAAGCTTTGGAAAAAAGCATCCATACCACCGCATGTACTAGTGATGACAGCGACACCTATCCCGAGAACCTTAGCCATGACGGCTTATGGCGATTTGGATTATAGTATTATGGATGAATTACCTCCTGGAAGACAGCCCATTAAAACCGTACACCGTTATGAAACATCCCGCGCAAGTGTAATGGATTTTGTAAAATCAGAAATACAAAAAGGACGTCAAGCCTATTATGTGTATCCTTTAATTGAGGAAAGTGAAAAGATGAGTTATGAGGATTTAATGCAAGGTTATGAACAAGTGAAAAGTTTTTTTCCTGAACCAACTTACAAAATCAGCATGGTCCATGGGAAAATGCACAATGATTTGAAATCCGAGAATATGAATCGATTTAAATCAGGTGATACACAAATTTTGGTAGGCACCACAGTGATAGAAGTGGGCGTGAATGTACCCAACGCATCCGTGATGGTGATAGAGAGTGCAGAAAAATTTGGTTTATCTCAATTGCATCAATTAAGGGGTCGTGTAGGCAGAGGTTCAGATCAGAGTTATTGTATTTTATTAAGCAGTGTAAAGGCAAGTAGGGAGGCAAGAGAAAGATTAAAAATCATGTGTAATACCACAGATGGTTTTGTGATCGCAGAAAAAGATTTAGAAATAAGGGGCCCGGGAGATATAGATGGAACAAGACAGAGCGGTGCATTGAATTTTAAACTAGCTAGTTTGATCAACGATCGACCTACCATGGAAATAGCCAAAGAAGCAGCTGCCGCAATCTGTGAAAAAGACCCTAATTTGACGATGCCAGAACACTTGGCTATTCGAAGCTTTTTACAGAACCAAAAAACCAAAATTGGGTGGGGTAAGATTGCCTAAGCCCATCAATTTTAAGTATCTTGCTTCCAAGTAGCCAGCAGATGGCAGCTTCAATATAAATTCAAAATTTTATTATGAAATACGATCCACTAGATCCAACCATTTTTATACAAAACAGAAAACGTTTTGTGAGTCAAATGCAAAAAAATAGCATCGCTGTTTTTGTTAGCAACGACGAGTTCCCTAGCAATGGAGATGCCTTGCATGGCTTTGTACAAAATTCAGATTTATTCTGGTTATCAGGTATCGAGCAAGAAGGTACAATGGTGATCTTGTTTCCTGACAACCCAGATCCTAAGTATAGAGAAGTATTGGTGTTGGTTCGTCCGCAGGAATTGAAAGAAATTTGGGATGGAAAAAGATTGAGAGCCCATGAAGCAACTGCAATCTCTGGTATGAAAACCATTGTATGGGTAGATAGTATTGACGCAATGTTGCAAACTTGGATACATTTAGCAGATGCGATTTATTTAGACTCCAACGAGAACGATCGAAAAAATAATTTAGTCAGAACGAATGAATATCGATTTATTGACGAGATGCAAGCTCGTTATCCATTGCACCAATATTTACGTGCTGCTAAAATGATGAAAACCTTAAGAGCGGTCAAAACAAAGCAAGAAGTGGTGGTGATTCAAAAAGCCATTGATATAACAGAAGCTGCTTTTAGAAGGTTATTGCAATTCATTCGTCCAGGTGTGCATGAATATGAAATTGAAGCAGAAATTTACCATGAATTTTTAAGACAAAAAGCAACAGGTGTTGCATACCATAGCATTATAGCGAGTGGAGATAATGCAAGAACATTGCACTACACAAGCAATAACAATCAATGTAAGGATGGAGAATTGATCTTGATGGATTTTGGTGCGGCCTATGGTGGATACAATGCAGATTTAACTAGAACAGTTCCTGTCAACGGTAAGTTTACTAAAAGACAAAAGGAAGTGTACAATGCTTGTTTACATTTACACGATTATGCAAAATCAATTTTAAAGCCAGGTATTAGTATTCTAAATTATACCGATAAAGTGGGTGAAGAAGCGTCTAAACAATTCCTTAAAATTGGTTTGATTTCTAAGTCGGATATTAAAAATGAAGACGCAGACAATAGAGCATACCGTAAATATTTATACCATGGTATCTCGCATCATTTAGGAATAGATGTGCATGATTTAGGTACAAGAACAGCACCTATTCAAGCTGGGATGGTTTTTACAGTAGAGCCAGGAATTTATATTAAGGAAGAGGGCATGGGTGTGCGTATCGAAAATAATGTTTGGATCACTGCAAAAGGAAATCAAGATTTATTTAAGAACATCCCAATTAAGGCAGAGGAGATTGAAAATTTAATGAACAGAAAAAAGTAATCCGATTCCAAGATGCGTCAACAAATCCCCAATATCATCACGCTGCTAAATTTATTTTTAGGATGTTTAGCAATTGTTAGTTGCTTTCAATTTGGGACTGTTGCCTCTATCTCTGAATCGGGGGAAATGTTGATAGAAATTCCTGAAAAATTATATTTAGCCAGTTTATTCATAGGACTTGCAGCAGTGGTCGATTTTTTAGATGGCTACGTTGCTAGATTATTAAATGTGCCTTCCGAAATGGGGAAGCAATTAGATTCTTTAGCAGATGTGGTGAGTTTTGGTGTAGCGCCTGCTTGTATCGTGTATCAATTTTTAAGGTTGGCATTGGCCAATGATGTGAATGCTTTGGCTACAAGTAGTTGGTTATTTGCACCGGCTTTTTTAATTCCAATGGCTGGGGCTTATAGACTAGCAAGGTTTAATTTGGATACAACTCAATCCACTTATTTTAAAGGGGTGCCGATTCCGATGATTGGCATTTTAACCGCTGTTTTTCCATTGATCTATTGGCAGCCTTCTTATGGTATCATTTCAAAACTATTATTGAGCCCAATATTTTGGTACGGATACATTTTGGCAGTATGTTATTTGATGGTCATGACTAGACCAATGTTGGCGCTAAAAAGCTTATCCAATAAGAAAAAATTAATCCTACCATTAGGGATAGTAGTCCTAGAAATTGTAATTTCTGCCTTATTTTTTAAATGGTATGCGATTCCATTTGGCTTTATTGGCTATTGCATAGTATCTTTGATGTATCCAAAAACAATCACTCAATAACAAAGTATGATCTATCAAGTACAAATTAAAGTAATGCCGTTAAAGGATTTATTAGACCCACAAGGTAAAGCAGTATTAGGCGGATTACATAATTTAGGTTTATCAGGTATTCAAGACGTTCGCGTTGGAAAAAATATCAACTTACAAATCGAAGCTGTTGACGAAGCTGCTGCAGTAGCGATAGCGACTGAAGCAAGTAAGCAATTATTAGCGAATGCAGTGATGGAATATTTTGAAGTAGTGGTTTTATAATCGACTTCATTCATTTACAACCATGTTATATTTAGTCCCTACACCCATTGGAAATTTAAAAGATTTTACTTTTAGAGCAGTAGAGACTTTACAAGCGGTGGATTTCATTTTATGTGAGGATACAAGAACCTCCTCCAAATTGCTACAGCATTATCAAATTCAGAAGCCACTCACGCCTTTTCATCAACACAATGAACATAAAATTGTGGAGCACTTGGTGCAACAATTGATGGCAGGTAAAAATATTGCACTCATCACCGACGCGGGTACCCCAGGTATCTCTGATCCAGCATTTTTATTGGTTCGTGCCTGTAAAGCAGCAGGTGTTCCTGTAACAAGCTTACCAGGCGCCACGGCATTTGTGCCCGCTTTAGTAAATAGTGGATTGCCTACCAACTCCTTTATATTTGAGGGTTTTATCCCTTTAAAAAAAGGTAAAAAAACATTAATGGATGCCTTGGCCAATGAGGAGCGCACGATGATCTTTTATGAAAGTCCTATGCGATTGGTTAAAACCCTGGAACTTTTTAAAGCCACCTTTGGTGCAGATCGTAAAGCTGCAGTGAGCAGGGAACTCACTAAAATGTTTGAAGAAAATATCACCGATACCCTCGAAAATTTAATCCTCCATTTTACTGCAAAACAAGTGAAAGGGGAGATTGTGATTGTGGTGGCAGGGAAGGAGTAAGTCTTCTATCATTCCATTTATCATTCCACTTTGGAAACCAGCCTTTTTTTCTTTAATTTGACCTTATAAATTTAATCTATGTTAAAGAAGTTTTCCTTTTTTGCACTTTTGATAGTGTTAACAAGTGTGCAATTATTCGCCCAGCCAGAACGTTGGCAACAACAGATCAATTATAAAATTGATGCTGCCTTAGATGTGCAAAAAAATACCATTAAGGGGACAGAAGAAATCCTGTATACCAACAATTCAACAGATACTTTACGCAAAGTGTATTTTCATATGTATTGGAATGCTTTCCAGCCTAATTCTAATATGGATGCAAGAAGTCGTGAATTGGGTAAAACAATTTTGACGAGCCGAAGAGGAGAAGATATCAAAGATTGGGATATGCGCGTGCGCGATCGCATCCTAAATTTAAAGCCAGACGAATATGGTATTCAAAAAGTGAATACCATCACCATCAATGGTAAGGCACAGCAATTAGTAGAGCATGAAACAATTTTAGAAGTGGTTTTAACGCAACCTATATTGCCAAAGTCTGCTATTAAAATGAATGTACAATTTGAAGCGCAAGTGCCAGTTCAAGTGAGAAGATCAGGTAGGGACAATGCAGAAGGTGTACGTTATTCTATGAGCCAATGGTATCCTAAAATGGTGGAGTACGATTACCAAGGATGGAATACCAATCCTTATATCGCTAGAGAATTTTATGGCGTTTGGGGTAATTATGATGTGACTTTAAGATTAGATAAATCTTATATGGTGGGTGGAACTGGTGTATTACAAAATCCTACTGCGCCATTGGATAAAGATGGACATAAGGTTTGGAATTTCAAAGGCAATACCATTCATGATTTCGTATGGTTTGCAGATAATAATTTTAAGCATTTGTCAAAAGAAGTGCGTAAAGGTTTAACCCTTCATGTATACTATAAAGCAAAAGATGCGAAAGCGGATAGTGCTTGGGCCAATGTATTATGGGCTGCTGAAAAAGTATTGCCTTATATGGAAAAGAAAATGGGCGCCTATCCTTATCCTCAATATTCTTTCATTCAAGGTGGTGATGGTGGTATGGAATATGCGATGGCAACTTTGTTAAAAGGCCCTGGATTGGGTACTGTGTTTCACGAGTGGATACATAGCTGGTACCAACATATTTTAGGCACCAATGAAAGCTTGTATGCCTGGATGGATGAAGGATTTACAAGTTATGGAGAAGATGATGTGACGCATTATTATGAGCAAAATTTTGCAACACAATCGCCGTATATAAGTGAGGCAGCAAAAAAACAACTCACTGCTTCGATCGAAAGACAAGCAACCATGTTACCTGCAGTACAGTTTGGTAATTATAATGGTTATTTAGCATTGGCTAAAAGTGGTTTAGAAGAACCTATGTCAACACATGCCGATCATTTTAATACCAACTATGCTTATAGCAGTGCAGCATATACAAAAGGGGGCACTTTCTTAGGGTTGCTTGGTTATGTGATGGGAGAAGCAAAGCGTGATCAATTGATGTTGAATTATTATAACACTTGGAAATTCAAACATCCAAATGCAAATGATTTTATTCGTGTAGCTGAAAAAACAAGTGGCTTACAATTACAATGGTTAAAAGAATATTGGGTGAACACAACTAAGACCATTGATTATGGTTTAAACGATATTCAAGTAAGTGGGAATGCTGCATTGATTAGTATTCAAAGAGTAGGGAAGTTTCCAATGCCAGTAGAAGTGGTAGTGACATACAAAGACGGCACAAGTGAATTGCACTATATGCCATTGGATTTAATGTTAGGAGGAAAACAACAAGAGGGTGCTGTAAAGCAAATCAATCACCCAGAGTGGAAATGGGCTCATCCCACTTATACTTTTGAGACAACGCAGCCATTGAGTGCAATCAAGTCCATTGAAATTGATCCAAGCCAAAGAATGCCAGACATCAATAGAAGTAATAACAAAATAGAAATACCGAATTAATTGTATAGATATATAAGAGAGAGAAGTTTTTGAAACAATGTTCTGCTCGAGCGAGTATTCGAGCCTGCGAGCTATGAGCGAGGTATAGGTGTTGTTTCAAAAACTTGATCTTATAAATAAAGGCGTTCAATTGAACGCCTTTATTTATTTCTTAACTTGTAGGATATACTTCTCTTTAAAATAATCCTCTTTAAAGATATCATAAATAGGCATCATCTTTGGTCGAGTGCCGCTTTCAAAAATTTCTTGATGTAAATCGCCACCTTTTAAACAAATTAAACCGTTGGGTTGATTTGGCTTTTTTACGAGCACTGGGTTGGCCCATCTCCATAAATCCTTTAGAGGTGCAACTGCTCTGCTGACTGCGTAGTCGAACTTTTTATTTTTGATGTCTTCTACACGAGTGTGCTTTGTCTCAATATTTTTAATCCCCACCATCTCACAAACGGCATCCACCACTTTTAATTTTTTAGCGATACTATCTACAGCATAAAATTGTACTTCAGGAAAAAAGATCGCTAAGGGAACAGTTGGGAATCCACCACCACAGCCAATATCAATCACCTGTGTGCCTGGGGTCCATTCTGCAATAGCAGCTATGCTTAAAGAATGAAGTACATGGTGTAAATATATTTGATCAATGTCTTTTCGGGAGACCACATTGATCTTTGCATTCCATTCCTGGTATGCCGCTTCCAATCCTGTTAATTGTGCTAATTGTGCAGGTGTAAAATCGTCAAAGTAACGGGTAATTAATTCCAATTTTTCTGTGGGGCTTTCCATACGCTAGGCAAGGTAAACAAATAATAGAATATCGACCATAAATCAAATAAAAGGTACCAAGGCCAAAGGTCTAGCTCATTTAATTTCTTCATCGCGCCACGTAAAATAAGTCCCTGTAAGATGGCTCTAAATGCCCAAATACTTGAAATCAGCATATATTCTTTGGTAAATACAAGTGCTAGAATCAAGGCTGGATAAACTAAGAATTGACTGATTGCATACAAGCCTAATAAAAAAACATGTTTCTTTTTATAAAACTTGCTGGTAGTATAATGACGGTATTTTTGGGTCATCCAATCTTTAAAAGTGGTCTTAGGTTCACTGAGTGTATGTGCATCATGATCAACTACAATGGCTGTATTGCGTCTATTCGCCACTTGATTGATGAATAAATCATCATCACCACTTGGTATTTGATTGATCGAAGAGAAGCCTTTGTTCTTAATAAATAATTCACGCTTATATGAAAGATTACGACCCACACCCATATAAGGCAATCCCGCTAGGGCATAGGAGAAATATTGTAAGGCAGTTTGAAAAGTCTCAAAACGAATGAGTTTATTCAATAAGCCTGGCTTCTTTTTATAAGCACCATAACCCAACACAATTTCTTTTCCTTCGTCATATCCATCCTGCATCAAACGCATCCAATGTTCACTTGCTGGTAAACAATCTGCATCGGTTAATAATAAGGTTTCATTTTTAGCCGATTTAATACCCATAGAAAGTGGGAATTTTTTTCCTGCAATCATTTTTGCTTCCTGTGTCAACAACACTGGGTTCAAATTTTTAAATGACTTTTTAAATTCGTCTAATAAATATTTGGTTTCATCTTCTGAATTATCATTCACTAAAACTACTTCATGTGTGGTACTGTATTCTTGTACTAAAACACCTGGTAAAGTATTGGCTAAATTATGTGCTTCGTCACGTGCACAAATCACCACTGAAACAGGGTGCTCCACATGGACTGTTTTTTTGGGTTTCTTATAAATAGCCAATCTTAAAAAAAAGAAGAGGTAGTAAAAAACCTGGATGGCAATCACTGCCGCAAATAAGCCTATAAGTAGTTCAGATATAAGTGTTGATGAAATGGGTAAGTTGATTATCATAGCGCAAAAGTAAAGATTTTTGACCTTACCTTTGTCTCATGGCGGCATTACAATTTGAATTAGCAGCAGAGAGTCAAGAAGGTGCTTCGAGAGCAGGCACCATCACGACCGATCATGGGGTCATCCAGACACCTATTTTTATGCCTGTGGGGACGATTGGTTCTGTAAAAGCGGTTACGCAACAGCAATTAAAGCAGGATGTCAATGCACAAATTATCCTTGGGAATACCTATCATTTATACTTAAGACCTGGTACAGAAGTATTAGAAGCAGCCGGTGGATTGCATAAATTCATGGGCTGGGATCGCCCTATCTTAACCGATAGCGGAGGTTATCAAGTATTCTCCTTGGCCAATAACAGAAAAATCAAGCCCGAAGGAGTGGTGTTTCAATCGCATATCGATGGCAGTAAACATTTGTTTAGTCCAGAAAATGTGATGGATATTCAAAGAAGCATTGGGGCAGATATCATCATGGCTTTTGATGAATGTCCACCTATTCCTAGTACTTATGAATATGTGCGTAAAAGCATGGACTTGACGCATACTTGGTTGGACAGGTGCTTCAATCGATTAGCGGAGACCCCAGATTTATATGGGCATACTCAAAATTTATTTCCAATTGTTCAGGGAGGTTTGTACAAGGATTTAAGAAAAGCATCTTGTGACTATATTGCCTCTAAAAATGCAGTAGGTAATGCGATTGGCGGATTGAGTGTGGGGGAGACGGAGGAAGAAATGTATGAGTTCACCGCCTTATGTTGTGAAAACTTACCAAAAGAAAAACCACGTTATTTAATGGGGGTAGGCACACCTTGGAATATTTTAGAGGCCATTGATTTAGGTGTCGATATGTTTGATTGCGTAATGCCAACTAGAAACGGTAGAAATGGGATGATTTTTACCTCACAGGGGGTTATCAATATAAAAAATAAAAAATGGCATAAGGACTTTAGTCCATTAGATCCAGGTATACCAAATGAGATGAGTCAATATTATACAAAAGGGTATATCAGACATTTGTTTGTAGCGGATGAAATATTGGGTTTGCAACTTGCAAGTATACAAAACTTATCCTTTTACTTATGGTTGGTTGAACAAGCGAGAATACATATTATTGCCGGGGATTATAAAGCATGGAAAACAGCCATGATTCCACAAATCAGTAAAAGATTATAAGCATTGAAAAAACTGGATTGGTACATATTAAAAAAGTTTTTGGCAGTATTTTTCTTTGCCATTTTTTTCTTTGCTGTCATTGCAGTGGTCATTGATGTGAGTGAAAAAACAGATGATTTTGTAAAATCCGGTTTGACTAGTTCCGAGATCATTAAAAATTATTATGTTGGGTTTATACCCCATATTATAGCACTGTTATTTCCTTTGTTTGTCTTTATAGCAGTCATCTTTTTTACTTCAAAAATGGCAGGACAAACAGAGATTGTCCCAATTTTAGCAAGTGGCACTTCATATAACAGGTGGTTAAGACCTTATTGGATTGGAGGTTTATTTTTAGGTTTGGTGTTATGGATAGCTAACCAATGGATTGTGCCAAAAGCAAATAATATTCGTGGCGATTTTGAAGCCACATATATTGATGCAAATTCATCCTACAACGCTTTATTAAGAGGCTCTAATGACTATTATTTTAGGATTGATTCCTTTACATACGCAGGAATTTATGGATATGATACGGCCTATAAAAGAGGGAGTAACTTTTTTGCTTATACTGTCAAGGGGGATCAAGTAGTCTATAATATCCGAGCGGAAGCCATTATTTGGGATACTGCAAAAAAGGATTGGGAATTATCCGAAGTCTTGGAACGCAAAGTAACAGACAAAAAAGAGCTCGTTTCTTATTTGCCTTATGTACACAAAAAATATCCTTTTAAGCCTGTTGATTTGGAAAAGGATAAATATGCCAAAGACAAACTAACAACCCCTCAACTCATCAAACAGATTAAGATAGAAGCCTTAAGGGGTTCTGAGGGATTAAATGAATTGAAAATAGAACGTTATAGACGTGACGCTACCCCAATTACTGTATTGCTTTTAACCATGATTGGGGCTATTATTGCTGGCCGAAAAGTCAGGGGTGGTAGTGGGGCACATTTGGCAATGGGTTTTACCATTGCAGCCTTGTTTATTATCACTGATAGGTTCTCTACTATCTTCTCTACAAAGGGCAATTTACCTCCATTTGTTGCAGCTTGGATACCCAACATTATTTTTGTCTTTGTCGTCTATTATTTATACAAAAAAGCCCCTAAATAAGCATTTCTTAATTAACTTTGTGTCCAATTTTAAACCGTTTTATTAACAATAATAATTGGATATATGGAAGAGATCAAAGACAGGTTTGGTGAGAAAGCAACAGTAGCTGCTAATGAGATCAAAGAAATGCTTAAAGTGCATGGTGAAAAGAAGATTGGAGA
>JBDKGO010000012.1:0-23383 GCA_039798125.1 Bacteroidota bacterium
TGCTAAAAAAGCAGCACCAGCTAAAAAGGTTGCTCCAGCTAAAAAGGCTGCTCCGGTAAAGAAAGTAGTACCAGCTAAAAAAGCAGCGCCTGCAAAAAAAGCGGCTCCTGCTAAAAAGGCTGCACCTATAAAGAAAGCAGTACCAGCTAAAAAAGCGGCTCCTGTAAAAAAGGCGGTTCCAGCAAAAAAAGCAGCGCCAGCTAAAAAAGCAGTTCCTGCGAAAAAAGCGGCTCCTGTAAAAAAGGCAGCTCCAGCTAAAAAAGTAGCGCCTGTTAAAGTTGTTGCAAAACCAGCTCCAGCGAAGAAAGCCGCGCCTGTAAAAGCACCAGCAAAACCAGCTCCAGCAAAGAAAGCAGTGCCTGTAAAAGCACCAGTTAAACCAGTTGTAGCCGCAAAGCCAGTTGAAAAATATGTACCTCCTGCAAAACCAGTTCCTGTTATTCCTACACCACCGGTAAAACCAGTGCGTAAGGCAGCAGAACCGATCAAGGATATTAAAGTTCCAAAGATCAATGCAAAGAACAGTGTTCCTTATCAACCAGGTTATGTTCCAATGGAGAAAAGAAAAGAAGTAGAAAGATCCACAGAGACTTTAGTAAAATATTCAGATGCAGAACTAGCTGAGTTTAGAGATTTAATTTCTAAGAAACTAGATGCTGCAAAAAAAGAATTAGTTTATTTACAAGGTTTGATCACGCGTAAGGACGAAATGGGTGGCGACAATGATGATGCAAGATACATGACCATGGAAGATGGTAGTGTTAGCATGGAAAGAGAGCAATTGGGCCAAATGGCTAGCCGTCAGATCACATTCATCGACCATTTAGAGAAAGCTTTAATGCGCATCGAAAACAAAACCTATGGTATTTGTAGAGTAACAGGTCGTTTAATCGACAAAGCACGTTTACGTGCTGTACCTCATGCTACTTTAAGCTTAGAAGCAAAATTAGGCTATGTAAAAAATAGCAGCGACCAATAAAGATGATAGCGAGTGGAATGCTCGAACGAATATAAGCGTATAAAAAAACCCGATCATCGATCGGGTTTTTTGTTGAATTAGTTTTTTATAAATCATCTTTTACGCATCAGTTGCTATCGCAACTTCTTATTTCACTTCCTGCATCTCAATTAATTTCTTGTAGTAACCACCTTGTGCTAGTAAGTTTTCGTGGTTGCCTCTTTCTACGATTGCACCTTTTTGTAAGACAATAATTTCGTCTGCGTGGCGGATGGTAGATAAGCGATGCGCAATGACAATAGAAGTCCTGTTTTGCATCATATTGTTAATGGCGTCTTGTACAAGCCTTTCGCTCTCTGTATCTAAAGCAGAAGTTGCTTCGTCTAGGATTAAGATAGGAGGATTTTTTAGCACTGCTCTAGCAATGGTTAAACGTTGACGCTCACCACCACTTAGTTTACTACCTCTGTCTCCAATCATGGATTCGAAACCGCCTTCTTTTTGAATAATAAAATCATAAGCATTGGCAATTTTTGCTGCTGTAATAATTTCTTCCATCGTTGCATCTGGCTTACCCAGTGCAATATTCGCAGCAATGGTATCATTGAATAATATAGGCTCCTGTGTCACAATGCTAATCAATTGTCTTAAGCTATGTAAACTATAATCCTTTATATTTTTCCCGTCTATATATAAATTACCAGAAGATACATCATGAAATCTTGGCACTAAATCTGCAAGTGTACTTTTCCCTGCACCAGAAGAACCAACCAGCGCAACAGAGCTTCCTTTTTTGATGTTCAAATGAATGCCATTCAAAATGCTTGCATCATGATAAGCAAATCCAACATTGTCAAAATGTATACTATCTTCAAATCCATTGATCAAAATTGGATTGGCTACTTCTTCTACCGTATTTGGTGCTTCTAAAATTTCATTCAATCTATCAAGTGTAGCCGTTCCGCGATTCACATTGTAAACTGCTTGTGACAAAGCTTTAGACGGATTAATTATTTGTGAGAATAAAGCGACATAAGCAATGAACGAACTACCATTGAGTATTTCACCGTTCAACACTAGCTTTCCACCAAACCATAAAACGCCACATAAAATAACAACACCAAGGGTTTCAGAAATAGGGGAGGCTAAATCGCGTCGATTCAAAATTTTATTTTTGATATGAAATATCTCATCCACTAAACCAAAAAATTGTTTTTTCACTCTGCCTTCTGCATTAAATGCTTTGATAATTCTTAAGCCAGTTAAAGTTTCTTCCATCTGAGATAAAATCTCTCCCCATTTTACTTGGGCTTTATTGGTATGTTTTTTCAAACTTCTACCTATGCGTCCTACAATGAGACCTGCTAGTGGCAATAATATAAAAACAAATAAAGTAAGTTTTGCACTTATGATAAATAAGAAAATAAGGATGCCTATGATATTTAAAGGTTCCTTAATTAGACCTTCTAATGCACCAATCACAGAATTTTCTAATTCAGTGATATCGTTAGAGGATCTGCTTAAGATATCTCCTTTGCGTTGTTCAGTAAAATAACCAATTGGTAATTGTAATATTTTTTCATACAAGAGCCTTGAGTATTTTCTGGTAACTCCATTTCTTATCGGTGCCAAGAAATAAAAAGACAAATAAAGAAATAGGTTTTTTAAAAAAATATTAACAATAATAGCTAAGCAAATCCAGCCTAGCGCAGTCACCTTTCCGTGTGCAACAATACTTTCTTGCAAAAAGCCATATACGATGTCTTTGATAGTAGCAGATCCATTAGCTGAAGTGGCAATTTTAACTGCACCAGTTAATTCACTGCTTCCAAAAATAAGGTCCATAAAAGGCATGAGCATACCCAAGGAAAACAAGCCAAAGACGATAGATAAGGTAATAAATAGACTGTACCAAGCCATATAGGCCTTGTATTCTCTGATATAACTTATGATGCGAATAAATTTCTTCATAATTAAAACTATTCCCTCAGAATAATCAGCAAAGTAACTAATTTTACAGCGAATCAACGACTTTGATTATGGAAGAGGGAAAAAGACAGAAACAAGTGGCTGGTGCGATTCAAAGCACCATGAATGATATTTTTTTAAAATTGGGCTTGAACCATTTACAAGGCGGGATGATTTCGATCTCCACAGTAAAAGTGACCCCAGACTTATTGGAAGCTAGAATCTATTTAAGTTTATTTCAAGTGGCCGATCAGGAGGCCTGCTTTAAGAAAATCCAAGCCCAGGCTTGGGACATCAAAAAGCACCTACAAGAAGCGATGAAGCATCAATTAAGACGTATCCCAGTATTGCATTTTTACCTAGATGATACATTGGATTATGTATTTAAAATGGAAGAGATTTTAAAAAAACTATAAGTTGCATTTTTTATTTGCTTGGCGTTATTTTAGAGGTAAATACTCCTTTCAGGCAATTCAATTTATTGCATGGGTAAGTGTTTTTGCTATTGCCATTGGTACAGCAGCCTTACTCACTATTTTAAGTGTCTCCAATGGCTTCTCTGAAATTGTGAATGGATTGTATTCTGATTTTTATGCTGACCTACGTGTCGTCCCTAAAGCTGCAAAATTTACACAGTTATCGTCACAACAATTAAATGCAGTTAGACAAATCCCTGGAGTGCATTATGCGACAGGCATTGTCGAAAACAAAGCGATCCTTGTACATAACGAAAATCAAACGGTGGTCTTTGTAAAAGGGGTTGATTCAAATTATATTCATATTAATAAAGTCAATCAATATTTAAAACGAGGCGTTTTTGAAGTGGGTAATTTGGATAGTCCTAAACTAGTACTAGGTGTTGGGGTGGAAGAAAATTTATTATTGTTTAATTCAGACTTGGGCGCATCAATGGAATTGATTGCAGTGGGCCGATCAGGGAAGTCTTTGAAATCAATGGATCAGTTGAACCACTTGTTAGCAGTGCAGTCTGGCGCATTCTCAGTACAACAGGAATTTGATGTGCAATATGTTTTTACCTCCAATCAATTTGCACAATATTTATTTGATTTAGATACCAATCAATATTCTGGCATTGAATTATCTATTGATCTAGCTAAAGAAAAAACCATTGCTGCAGCGATTCAAAATATTTTGGGAACTAATTTTTTAGTACAGAATAAATACCAACAGAATGCAGACTTGTACAAAATTATGCAAATAGAAAAATGGATCATCTTCGCCATCCTTGCACTTATTATGGTGGTGGCTTCCTTTAATTTAGTGGGCGCATTGACGATGTTGGTGTTGGAAAAACAAAAAGACATTCATGTATTGCATGCCATGGGTGCTACTGCAGGCACGATTCAAAAAATATTTTTGAGCTTATCTATTGTGATGTCGTTTACGGGCGCTTTGATTGGAGGATTGATTGCGTCTTGTTTGATTTTTTTACAAGCACAATTTCATTTCATCCAATTACAAGGGGTAAGTTTTGTCATTGACTATTATCCTGTAAAAGCAGTTTGGACAGACTATTTAGCAGTCGTTGGTTTAGTTGTGTTGATTGCAATTGTGGCTGGTTGGGTACCTGCTAAAAAAGCAGCTGGACGCATCTTTGAAAAAATAGGATAGCCTTTTTGTGATCCCTTCTTATGATCGAATAAAAAAAGGGAAGCATCGCTTCCCTTTTTTTATATAAGTCTTTGATGTATTAAAAATCTCCTAAAGTCATTTCTAATTGTCCTAATGCATTTTCTAATTGTGCATCGTTAGGTGCAATGCCATGCCATTCGTGGCCGGTTTCCATAAAATCAACACCCTTTCCCATGGTCGTCTTCATTAGTATTACAATCGGCTTACCTTGTCCAGTCAATGTTTTAGCGTGTTCTAAGGTAGCAACAACCTCATCCATATTATGACCATCCATATGCAATACCGTCCAATGAAATGCCTTGAATTTATCTTCCAAACTATCTAAATTCAATACTTTGTTCAATGGTCCGTCAATTTGTTGTCCGTTCACATCTATCGTAGCAATATAATTATCTACTTTATTATGCGCCGCAAACATAATGGCTTCCCAGTTTTGACCTTCTTGTAATTCACCATCCCCATGTAAGGAATACACGATACGATCGTCGTTATTGTATTTTTTTGATAAGGCAGCACCAATTGCTACACTCATGCCTTGTCCAAGAGAACCACTAGCAATACGAATTCCAGGTAAATGCTCGTGTGTGGTAGGATGTCCTTGTAAACGAGAATTGATCATTCTAAATGTGGCTAATTCTTTGATATCAAAATAACCTGATCTAGCTAATACAGAATAGAATACAGGAGAGATATGTCCATTGGATAAAAAGAAAAGATCTTCGCCCTTGCCATCCATATTAAAAGCAGGATCGTGCTTTAATACTTTAAAATACAACGCCGTTAAAAAATCTGTACAACCTAAAGAACCTCCTGGATGACCACTTTGTTGTGCATGCACCATTCTAACGATATCTCTTCTTACTTGAGAGGCAATTCTTTTTAATTCCGCTGTTGACATAATTGTATTTTAACGTTCGAACAAAGATAGAAAAATTACTGCCATAAAAAAAGGTAAGGGCAGAATACCAAGGATTTATTAGCTTTGTCATTGAAAACATTGAATTATGTCAGAGGAATTAAAGAAAATTAGTACAGATGCTGAAAATGGCATGAAAAAAGCCATCAATCACTTAGAAATAGAATTGTCCAAAATTCGTGCTGGCAAGGCCTCTCCTGCCATTTTAGAAGGTGTCAACGCGGATTATTATGGCACCCCTACACCAATTAGTCAGATCGCCAACGTGCAAGTACTAGATGTCAGGACGATTAGCATTCAGCCTTGGGAAAAAAATATGTTGCCTTTAATTGAAAGAGCGATCATGGGCGCCAATATTGGAATCACACCACAGAATGACGGGGTGAATATTCGTTTATTTATGCCGCCATTGACCGAGGAGCGTAGAAAGGAAATGGTAAAAAAGGCAGGTGGAGAAGGAGAACAAAGCAAAGTGGCTATTCGCAATATCAGAAGAGATCATATTGAGCAAGTGAAGAAATTACAAAAAGATGGCATGAGTGAAGATATCTGCAAAGGGGCAGAAGACACCATTCAAGGATTAACTGATAAACATATCGCTTTAGTCGAAAAACATTTAGAAGCAAAAGAAAAAGAAATCATGACCGTTTAATCGGTTCATCTTTTTTGTCACTTATTGAGCCCTCAATTTATGATTGGGGGCTTTTTTGTTTTATGAAAGGCAGGAAATTTAAGTTCCCTCTATTCACAATATAGACGCCCAATAAAATCACGCCTAAACAAACCACTTGCATGGGCTCCAAAGATTCTCCATAGATCAAACCCCATACCACAGCCACGATTGGAATACCATAGGTGACCAATGATCCAAAAAGGATACCTGCTTTTTTAACTAAATAATAAAATAAGATAGACGCCATGGAAGTCCCCACCATGCCTAAAATGGCACTCATGAAAACACTATGGAGTACGATGGGATCCTGAAAATTATAGTCAAAAAAACCTGTGAAAAACAAGACTGCAGCGCTTGGCAAAATCAAAAATGAAAATGCCACCGATGCAATTTGAATAGAACTTATCTCTTTTAAATTTCTTCCGACTGTATGCACATTGACCCCATACATCATTGTAGCAACAAGGACAAGGCTCGCATAAGAAAGATTTTCAAAGTGCATTTCCTTTCCAGTTAAGAGCAAAAAAGTCAATCCAACAAATCCAATCAAGATGCCTAAAAATTTAATAGTGGTGGTTTGTGTTTTATAAAATACAACACCAACTAGGATGGTAAATAAGGGGGTAAGGGAATTTAAAATACCTGCCAAAGCACTGTCAATCCTCGTTTCTGCAATGCAAAAAAGATAGGCTGGAATAAAATTTCCAATCAAGCCAGAAACAATGACGATACCCATTTTGTCTTTTGGTATTTTTCGGAATGCCTTGATTGCAAATGGCAATAAAACCAGTCCTGCAAAAAGCATTCTAAGCGAAGCGACCTGGTAAGGGGTAAATGCCTTCAATCCCTCTTTCATTAAGATAAAGGAGCTGCCCCATACGATTGATAATAAAGCAAATACTAGCCAGTTGGTCCACTTCTGATGCATCCTTCTTGGTTTTGAACAAAGATGCCTCATTTTGGCTAAAAAATGAATAAATATCACTTTCTTTGCAAGGATGAGCCAGCATACTAATTATTCTATTAAAGTGGACCAATTTGAAGGTCCTTTTGACCTTTTGTTGTTCTTTATTGAGCGTGATGAGATGGACATTTACAATATCCAAATCACTAAAATCATACAGGATTTCTTAGATTTTATCCATGCACAAGACAAGCTTAATATTGAATTAAGTAGTGAATTTATATTATTCGTTTCTACTTTAATGCGTATTAAGGCTAAGATGTTATTGCCTAGAAAAGAAATAGATGCATTGGGCAATGAGATAGATCCAAGACAAGAATTAATTGATAAAATTTTAGAGTATAAAAAGTACAAAGAAGCTGCAGTTCAAATGGCCGACCTAGAAGCCATGAGAATGTTGATGCTGAAGCGTGGTAATATACAACAAGAAATGTCATTGGTTGGAGAAGAAGCGGCCGAAGGCACAGAGTTACAGACAGTGACTTTGTTTAAGTTGATGAAAGCTTTTGAGAAAGTCATGACCCGTGTACACGAACGTCAAAACAGACCTGTTCATACAGTTGTTCGATACAATTATACCATGGAAGGCAGTCGTACTTATTTGCTTACATTGGTAAAAGAGGGACAGACAGTTGCTTTCGAAAAAGTATTTGATATTTGTGAAGACCGAGTGCACGCTTTATTCTTGTTCTTATCTATTTTAGAATTAGCGCAACAGAAATACATGAAATTAATGGTGGGCGAAGGGCGCAATAATTTTATCCTTGAATGGAATGAAAACAGGGAGGACGATTTAGAGCCTGGATACATTGAGCAGACCGATTCATACGAAACAAAATTTGATCGAAGCACATTTGCAGATGCACCAGAAGATGAAGGTGATTTTGATCCTAGTTTGAATTAATTATCCTTCTACTAATACAGATTTTCCTAAAAGATTTTTTACAGCATTGGCAATCGCCATGGCATCGTAATGACATTCTTGCTGTAATTCTTTTACAGAACCATGTTCCACAATGGTATCAGGTATGCCTAAAACGCGCACTTGACTATGGTAATTATGAGCATTCATGAATTCCAATACAGCAGAACCTAATCCACCAACAACTGTTGCATCTTCTACAGTGACAACAAGTGGATAGTTTTGGAATACCTCATGCAATAATGCTTCATCGAGTGGTTTTACAAAACGCATATCATAATGCGCAGGATCAATGCCTTCGAGTCTTAAATTGCGGATGGCAGTTTGTGCGTTATTGCCTGGATGGCCAAAAGTAAGAATCGCTACATCTTTACCTTCTTTCAATCTTCGACCTTGTCCAATTGCTAATTGTTCGAAAGGTTTTTTCCAATCCACCATCACGCCTTCGCCTCTTGGATAACGAATTACAAAAGGTAAATCAGTTGAAGGTAATTGAGCAGTATACATCATGTTCCTTAATTCTTGCTCATTCATTGGTGCAGCAATAATTAAATTAGGAATACATCTAAAAAAAGCAATATCATAACAACCATGGTGCGTTGGTCCATCTTCTCCAACCAATCCTGCACGGTCTAAACAAAATATAACAGGTAATTTTTGCAATGCCACATCATGTATCACCTGATCATAGGCACGTTGCATAAAGGAAGAATAAATATTACAAAAAGCTTTTACGCCTTGTGTAGCAAGACCTGCACTCAATGTTACTGCATGTTGTTCACAGATGCCTACATCAAATGCACGATCTGGCATTGCTTCCATCATGAATTTCATAGAGGAACCACTTGGCATAGCTGGTGTGACACCCATAATCATAGGATTCATTTCTGCTAATTCAACTAGGGTCAATCCAAAAACGTCTTGGTATTTTGGTGGCTGAGGGGTCTCAATTTTTTTCTTAATAATCTCGCCAGTTAATTTATCAAACAAACCTGGTGCGTGCCATTTGGTTTGGTCTTTTTCCGCGAGTTCATAGCCTTTGCCTTTTACAGTTAGGATATGCAATATTTTAGGTCCAGGGATCTCTCTTAGATCTCTTAATGTGTCTACTAAGTTGGTGATATTATGGCCATCAATTGGTCCAAAATACCTTAATGAAAGTGCTTCAAATAAATTGCTGCTTTTTGAAACCATCCCTTTCAAACCAGCTTCTACCTTGGAAGCCATCTCTCTTGTAAATGTTTTTCCAATCGGTAATTTGCCCATCAATTCCCATAACTCGTCTCTAAACTTATTATAGGTAGGTGAGGTACTAATATCCGTTAAATATTCTTTCAATGCGCCCACATTTGGGTCGATACTCATACAATTATCATTCAAAATAATTAACACATCACTATCGGCCACACCAGCATGGTTCATCGCTTCGAAAGCCATACCTGCAGTCATAGAGCCATCCCCAATGATAGCAACCGATTTTCTGTCCTCCCCCTTGTATTTAGCAGCCATGGACATCCCTAGCGCTGCCGATATTGAGGTAGAGGAGTGTCCCACGCCAAATGTATCGTATGGACTTTCGCTTCGCTTAGGAAAGCCACTTAATCCTTTGTATTTTCTGTTGGTAACAAATGCATCTCGACGACCAGTCAAAATTTTATGTCCATAAGCCTGATGGCCTACGTCCCAAACCAATTGATCATAAGGAGTATTGTACACATAATGCAAGGCAACGCTTAATTCTACCACGCCAAGACTGGCTGCAAAATGACCTCCATGCACACTTACAATATCAATAATGTATTGACGTAATTCATCGCATACCTGATGTAACTTCTCCCTAGAGACCTTTTTTAGGTCATCTGGGGTATCAATATGCTTCAATAATGGTCCTGCCTCAATCAAAATGCTCAGTTTTTAGTCTTGTAAAAGTAAGTTAATAACATAAATTTAAGCTAAAAGTTGCATCTTATTTGAGATTGCCGATGAAACATCAATTTGACCATTAATCCAAAAAATTAACCCAATATCGTGTTATAGGGTTTAAATTTGAAAGGTGAAGAAACATCAATCAATTTATTGGATCTGTCAGATAGGAGGTTGGATGATTTATGGTTTGACCATTATCTTTTTCTCCTATATGCTCGAGAAACAACTGAACCCTGTTTTTTATCCACGTTTAATTGCCAATGTTTTATTAGGCATAATTGTGACGCATTTGTTTAGAAAAGCGATGCTGGCTTTATCACTGCATCCTCCTATGCCCACTTTTAAATGGGGGCAGTTACTTGCTTTATTATTGACCTTTGCAAGTTTGTATAGTTTTTTGACAAGTTACGCTGTTGAGATTTTAAAGTTATATGATGCTTCTAGAAAAATAAGTTTAGAAAGACGTTTTTTAATTAGCCTGGTCATTGATACACCCATTGTTTTTGTTTGGGTATCTATTTATATTTTATGGCATTATATTGAATTCACTAATTCCGAAGCCATTCAAAAAGTCAAGCTTGAAAGTTTAATCAAGGAATTACAACTTAAGACCATTAAGTCTCAAATGAATCCGCACTTTATTTTCAATGCACTAAACAGTATCAGAGCATTGGTAGACGAGGATCCACAACGTGCAAGACAAGCTATCACAGAGTTGAGTAATATTTTAAGAAGTAGTATTCAAGCAGACCAGTCCGAAGTCACTAGTTTGGAAAAAGAATTAAATATCGTAAAGGATTACCTAGCCTTGGAATATATCAGATTTGCAGACAGATTGATAGTAGAATATGCCATTGATGACGATACGCGCTCCAATCAAATGCCCCCCATGATGTTACAAACCTTAGTGGAGAATGCAATTAAACACGGACTAGGCAAACAACCTGGCAACTGTTTGATTAAAATCATTTCTACCTATGAGGACAATAAACATTTATTGATGGTTCAAAATACGGGTGTATTAGATCATGAAGTAGGTCGTGATGGATTCGGATTACAGAGCACAAAAAATAGACTGAACATTCTATATCGCGGAAACGCTGCGTTTGAAATTTTTCAAAGTCAACCAACACAGGTGACTGCTAAATTAATTATTCCAATTGCCTCATAATAAAAATTGTACCCATGCCCATTAAAGCAATTATTATTGACGACGAAAGACTAGCACGTAATGAGTTGAAAAAATTACTGGAACAATATCCAGATATTTCTATCATTGATGAAGCAAGTAACGTAGATGAAGCAGTAGAGAAAATTGATTTATCAAGACCAGATCTTATTTTTTTAGATATACAAATGCCTGGCAAAACTGGTTTTGATTTGTTGGCTGAAATTGAAAAATCTCCACGTGTTATTTTTACCACAGCTTATGATGAGTTTGCGTTGAAAGCTTTTGAGGTAAACGCTTTAGACTATTTATTAAAACCAATTGACCCTAAAAGATTAGCAGATGCTATTCAAAAATTACAATCAGAAATTGCATTAGAACAAGCAAGTTTGTTGGGCGTAAACAGAGGGCCATTAACGGAGGTAGACCAGGTTTTTGTAAAAGACGGAGAACGTTGCTGGTTTGTGAAATTAGCTGAAATTAGATTGTTTGAAAGTGTGGGCAATTACGCGAAAGTGTATTTCTCATCTAACAAACCACTCATCTTAAAATCGCTGAATGCATTAGAAGAAAGACTGGATGATCGTGTGTTTTTTAGAGCCAACAGAAAACATATCATCAATCTACATTGGATCGAAAAAATTGAACCTTACTTTAATGGAGGTTTATTAGTCGAATTAAAAGGCGGAGAAAAAATAGAAATAAGCAGACGTCAAACTGTGAAATTCAAAGAAATGATGAGTTTCTAATTTGGTTTAATTCAAATTATGAATGGCCTCGGCGATCTTTTGAATTAATGCAGGATCTTTTTCAATGGCATTGCCAATTACAATAATGTCCGCGCCAGCTTTACAATTTTCAATTGCTTTTTCGGGCGTTGTAATGCCACCACCAACAATGATGGGTGCTTTTACATGCTTTGCAACCTGTTGGATCATGCTGCTAGGAATAGCGTTTTTAGCACCACTGCCTGCATCCATATAAATCACTTTTAAGCCTAGCATTTCGCCCGCCATGGCGGTACAAGCAGCAATATCATTTTTATTCGCAGGAATAGGGTTGGTATTGGAAATATAGGATACAGTGGTTGGGGATCCTCCATCTATCAACATATAGCCAACTGGAATAATTTCCAAGCCGCTTTGTTTTACAAATGGGGCACTAATCACATGTTGACCAATCAATAATTCAGGATTTCTGCCAGAAATTAAAGATAGGTATAGTAAGGCGTCTGCCTTTGGTGTGATCTGGTCTGGGGATCCAGGGAAAAGCACCACTGGTATCGAACAAGCTTTTTTGATTTGAGCGACTACTTGGTCTAAAGTATCCGTTACAACCAAACTGCCGCCTACAAAAATAAAGTCTATTTTATATTGTACAGCAAGATCGATTGTCTTCTGTAAATTAACCACATCAAGCTTGTCAGGGTCTATTAAGACTGCAAATGCCTTTTGTTGTTTTGTTTTTTTATCTAGGATATTTTGATATACTTGGTTGCTCATCTGCCACAAAATTATCTATTTTAATCATATAATCCTTCACTTACTTATCTATTACAAAAAAAATCGATTAATCGGGCTTTTTTTTCTTAAGAAACTAACATTTTGTGGGGATAAATCATGCAAATCAACAGGGATAGCCGATTCGGAATTTTTCACATTGATTTTCCACATCTGTTGATATTTCAGTTGTTAAAGTATGAACAGAGAGGGATATTTTCGTCTACCCACAATGGTTTTTAAAACTTGTGTGAGGGAATCCCAATTACTATCAAAAAACTGACCTGACCATGGCTAACACAAAAACAAAAAAAGGCTTAGAATTTAAGCGCAAATTCACCATTGAAGGCGTGAGCCCATTTGATCAATTTGAGTATGATTACAGGGATAGTGTAATCAAAAACCCAAATGGAGAAAAAGTATTCGAAATGACGAATGTGGAAGTGCCTAAACAATGGAGCCAAATTGCAACGGATATCCTTGCACAAAAATATTTCAGAAAAGCAGGTGTGCCTCAAGCCGATGGTTCTTTGGGTAGAGAAACAACAGTTAAACAAGTCGCTCATCGTATGGCGAATTGTTGGAGAGTATGGGGAGAGCGTCATGGTTATTTCTCAACAACAAACGATGCACAAGTATTCTACGAAGAATTAGTATACAGTATTTTAAACCAAGCATGTGTGCCAAATTCACCACAATGGTTTAACACAGGTTTACACGAAAGCTATGGTATTACAGGTGGCGCACAAGGTCACTACTATGTAGACCCAACCGACAAAAAATTAAAGCGTTCAACTAGCGCATATGAGCGTCCTCAACCACACGCATGTTTCATCTTGAGTGTGAGTGACGATTTAGTGAACGAGGGCGGTATCATGGACTTATGGACAAGAGAAGCTAGAATTTTTAAATATGGTTCTGGTGTAGGAACCAACTTCTCTCAAATTAGAGGAGCAAACGAAAAATTATCTGGTGGTGGTTCTTCAAGTGGCTTAATGAGCTTCTTGAAAATTGGAGACCGCGCTGCTGGTGCAATCAAGTCTGGTGGTACAACACGTCGTGCTGCTAAAATGGTATGTTTAGATTTAGACCATCCAGAAGTATTAGAATTCATTAACTGGAAAGTGCAAGAGGAAGATAAAGTAGCAGCCTTAATTGCTGCAGGTTATGATAATGGATACGAAGGAGAAGCTTATGCAACTGTTTCAGGCCAAAACTCAAACAACTCTGTACGTATTCCAAATAGCTTCTTTAAAGCATTGTCAGAAGACGGCAACTGGGAATTAAAAGCACGTACCGATGGTCGTGTGATGAAATCGGTTCCTGCAAGAGAAGTATGGGAACAAATTGCAAACGCAGCATGGCGTTGTGCGGATCCTGGTACGCAATATGATACTACTATCAACGAATGGCATACTTGTCCAAAGGGTGGCCGTATCAATGCATCTAACCCATGTTCAGAATACATGTTCTTAGACAATACTGCATGTAACTTGGCTTCTGTTAACTTAAGAAAATTCTTCAACGAGTCAGATAATTCATTTGATGTAGAAGGTTTTGAATACACTACAAGATTATGGCAGACTGTATTGGAAGTGTCTATTTTAATGGCGCAGTTCCCTTCTAAAGAAGTAGCACAATTATCTTATGACTACAGAACAACTGGTTTAGGTTTTGCAAACCTAGGTTCTATGTTGATGGTAAGCGGTATCGCTTATGATAGCGAAGAAGCACGTGGTATCGCTGGTGCAATCACTGCGATCATGACAGGTGTAGCATATAAGACATCTGCAGAGATGGCTGCATTCTTAGGTGCATTTGATAGATACCAAGAGAATAAGGAAGATATGTTACGTGTAATGCGTAACCACCGTGCAGCTGCTTATGATGCAGAAGACGCTTATGTAGGTTTAGAAATCAAGCCTCAAGGAATTAAAGCACAATTCACTCCTGACTATTTATTGAAAGCTGCAACCAAAGCTTGGGATGATGCAGTTAAATTAGGAGAAAAATACGGTTACAGAAATGCACAAACAACTGTTATAGCTCCAACAGGAACCATTGGTTTAGTAATGGATTGCGATACAACAGGTGTTGAGCCAGATTTTGCATTGGTTAAGTTCAAGAAATTATCTGGTGGTGGTTATTTCAAAATCATCAACCAATCTGTGCCTCAAGCATTAAAGAATTTAGGATATACACAAGCAGAAAATGATGCAATCGTCAACTTCGCGGTGGGTCATGCAAGCTTCGAAGGTGCACCTTATATCAATAACAAAACTTTATTGGCGAAAGGTTTCACACAAGAAGAAATTGATAAATTAAATGGGGCTGCAAAATCTGCATTTGAAATTGGATTCATCTTCAATCGTTTCACTTTAGGTGATGCTTGTTTAACAAGATTAGGATTTAAGGAAGAAGTATTCGCAGACTGGAGCTTTAATTTATTAGAGGCTTTAGGATTTAGCGAAGAGCAAATTGATGCTGCCAACGATTATGTTTGTGGTACAATGACTGTAGAAGGTGCGCCATTATTGAAAGACGAGCATTTGTCCATCTTTGATTGTGCGAATAAAAATGGTAAAAAAGGCGTTAGATATATTCATGCACACGGACATATTAGAATGATGGCTGCATGTCAACCATTCTTATCTGGTGCGATTTCTAAAACAATCAACCTTCCAAACGAAGCTACAGTTGAAGAAATTGCTGATAGTTATTTATTGAGTTGGAAATTAGGTTTGAAAGCAAATGCGATCTACCGTGATGGATCTAAATTAAGCCAACCATTGTCTACAAAATCTGACAAGAAAACGAAAACAGATAGTGCAGAAGCAGATGCTGAAGTAGCGACTTCTCAAATGGTAGACTTAAGCAACTTAACTGTTGACGAATTATTAGAAGAAGTACAAAAGAGAATGACGACTTCAACAGATACAGTATTAAAGCGTCAATTGTCTCGAATTGTTGAGCGCAAATCCTTACCAGCTAAGCGTCGTGGCTTTACGCAAAAAGCACGTATTGGTGGTCAAGTATTGTTCTTGAGAACAGGAGAATACAATGACGGCACTGTAGGTGAATTATTCATCGACTTAGCAAAAGAAGGTTCAACCCTTCGTAGCTTAATGAACTGCTTCGCGATCTCTATCTCTGTTGGCTTACAATATGGTGTGCCATTAGAAGAGTTCGTTGACAAGTTCGTATTCACAAAATTTGAACCATCAGGAATGGTGGATCATCCAAATATTAAGACAACCACATCTATCGTGGACTTCATCTTCCGTTCATTAGCTTATGAATACTTAGGCAGAACAGATTTAGTACATGTATTAGATAAGCCTACAGTAGAGAACTTAGGAGAGGAGGGAGATATCACCCTTGTGGGAAAGCCTGAATTGAGTAGCATTCGCGTAACTGCACCAGCTACTCAAGCAACTGCTGCAAAAGCAAATGTGGTAGCAGCTGTCAATGAAGGTGGTTCTATGGACAATATTACTGCAGCAGCAAAAAGCATGCAAAGCGACGCGCCTGCTTGTAGCACTTGTGGACATATCACTATTCGTAGCGGTACATGTTACAAATGTTTAAACTGCGGAACAAGCATGGGATGTAGTTAGATCAAAAAACATCCTCTTATGATTTTTAATCCCCACCCGAAATGGTGGGGATTTTTGTTTCCCAACTATCCATAATTTTTTGTAATTCCCACCCCATACTGGGTGGGGATTTTTGTTTCCCATCCCGAAAAACATTCAAATAAAAAGTTTACAACAATAGATAAAATCAAGTAAATTCATAGTTCAAATGATCACTAGAAAAACAATTCACTTATGTCAGATTTTCAAGTTAAAGTAGCACCTAAAAATTATGACGCAGTCATAGTAGGTTCTGGTGCTGGAGGTGGAATGGCTGCTTATGTTTTAGCAAAAGCAGGATTGAAAGTATGTTTACTAGAAGCGGGTCCTGATTTTGATCCAGCAAAGCATTCTTCACAAATGAAAAATCCATGGGAATCACCACGTCGTGGGGCTAGTACAAAAATGAGACCCTTCGGCGATTTCGATGCTTCTTTCTGGGGCTGGGAAATTGAAGGGGAGCCTTATACGCAAACAAAAGGTGCCGATCATTTTGATTGGTGGAGAGCAAGAATGGTAGGTGGACGTACCAATCACTGGGGACGTATCTCATTGAGATTTGGTCCAAAAGATTTTAAGCGAAAAAGTATCGATGGCTTAGGGGATGACTGGCCAATTGGTTATGAAGATGTAAAACCTTACTATGATAAAATAGATAAATTAATTGGTGTATACGGAACGAATGAAGGCTTAGAGAACGATCCAGACGGTATCTTCTTGCCACCTCCAAAACCAAGATTGCATGAATTAATGTTTAAGAAAGCAGCTACTGGCATTAATATCCCAGTGATCCCTTCTCGTTTATCAATTTTAACTAAAAAAATAAATGACGAACGTGGTGCTTGTTTTTATTGTGGACAGTGTAATCGTTCATGTAAAGTCTATGGTGACTTTTCATCTTCATCTGTATTGGTAAAACCAGCAGTGATGACTGGCAACGTGGATATGATTACAGGAGCGATGGCACGTGAAGTCTTGACGGACAATGAAGGAAAAGCAAAAGGTATTTCTTATGTGAACAAAATGGATAAACAAGAATATCAGATCAATGCAAAAGTGGTGATTCTGGGTGCAAGTACATGTGAGACCGCACGTTTATTATTGAATTCAAAATCACAAAAACATCCGAACGGATTAGCGAATAGTTCTGGTGTAGTGGGGCATTATTTACATGATTCAACTGGGGCTGCATTGGGTGGTGTGATTCCAAATTTAATGGGTCGTAAGCGTTATAATGAAGATGGTGTGGGTGGTATGCACGTGTATACACCATGGTGGTTAGATAATAAAAAATTAGATTTTCCACGTGGTTACCATATTGAATATTGGGGCGGCATGAGCCAACCAGGATATGGCTTTGGTATGGGCACACAAGGCTTGAATGGCAAATTCAAAGTGAATGGAAAAACAAAAGAGGAAGGCGGATATGGAAGCTCATTAAAAGAAGATGTACGTTTCTTTTACGGCGCAAGTGTAGGAATGGGAGGTCGCGGAGAAGCAGTGCCACGTTTTGAAAACCATTGTAAGATTGATCCGAATGTGGTAGATAAATATGGTATTCCTGTTTTAAATTTTGATTGTAAGAATTCTGAATACGAAATCAAGCAAGCAAAACACATGAAAGAAACATTCCGTGAAATCATGCATGAAATGGGTGCCGTAATTACATGGGGAGATCAGGATGATGCCTCTAACAATTATGGTTTATCCAATCCTGGAAATATCATTCATGAAGCAGGTACTGTGCGTATGGGGAATGATAAAAAGACTGCACCATTAAACGCTTGGGGACAAGCACATGATTGTAAGAATTTATTTTGTGTAGATGGTTCTGTGTTTACGTCTCAAGCAGACAAGAATATCACATGGACGATCTTGGCATTATCAATGCGTACATCTGAATACATTTTGGATCAGTTACAAAAACAAAATCTGTAGATTTTGTTTTTAAAATAATAAAAAGAAGTGTGAAGGGTGTTTAAATTTTTTGAAACAACCTTCACACGACCAGAAACAAAATCTTTAATTTTTTTTAATTTAAAATACCATGGACAGAAGAAAATCCATTAAAGCATTAATACTTGGAACAGTTTCTGCTAGCGTTGTAATTGATGCGTGTAAAAGCGAGAAAACAACTGTTGCAGAATATAATTTGGATGATAGAATGCAGGAAGAAAAAGATTATTTGGTGAAACTAAATGCTGAACCAAAATTCTTTGATGAGCACGAAATGGCTACCATCACTGTTTTAGGAGATATCATCATGCCAAAAGACGAAACAAGTGGTTCCGCTTCCGAAGCGAAAGTACCAGAGTTCATTGAATTCATTGTAAAAGATATGCCAGAACATCAAGTGCCTGTTAGGGGTGGCTTAAGATGGTTAGACTTACATAGTTTCAATAAACATGGTAAGTCATTTGTAAGCTGTACAAGTGCACAACAAATTGGTATCGTAGACGAAATCGCTTATCCTAAAAAAGCAAAGCCGGAAGTAGCACAAGGTGTGAGCTTCTTTAACAAAATGAGAGATTTAGTGACTACTGGATATTATACTTCAGAGATTGGCATAAAAGACCTTGGTTATATGGGGAATGTCCCAAATCAATGGCAGGGCGTACCAGACGATGTGTTGAAGCATCATGGATTAGCTTACACTGAGAAAGAACTCAAAGAGTGCATTTAATATAAATTAGAAAATATACCTATCCCTAGGCTCTCGATCGCTAGGTAATTTACGGGCTTCCATCAGACGCTTAATCGCGTCTTCTCGTTCGCTACGGAATAGTATATTTTTCTAATTATTTCTAAAATCTACGAAATCGTACTTCCTGCAGCAATCGCTTCGCTAGGTTGTACAAAGTATAATTTGCCCGCTGCGTCTTCGGCCATTAAGATCATGCCCTTGCTTTCGATGCCGCGCATTTTCCTTGGTGCTAAATTGGCTACAATGGTCACTTGCTTACCTACAATCTCTTCGGGTTTAAAATGCATTGCGATGCCTGATAAAATGGTTCTTTGTTCAAATCCTAGGTCTACCAAAAGCTCCAATAATTTATCTGCTTTTTCAACTTTCTTAGCTTCGATGATCGTGCCTACGCGTAAATCTATTTTACCAAAATCATCAAAAACGATTTCTGGTTTTAGGCTATTGTCTTTTGCAGATTCGGTGTTTGTATTTTCCATAGTTGTTTTTTTAGCAGCTACATTGGCTTGTAACTGTGCTAATTCTGCTTCAATCTCTTCGTTCTCAATTTTTCTAAAAAGCAATTCAGGTGCTCGTAAGGAGTAGCCTACTTTTAATAAATCAAATTTACCTGCGTTCTCCCATGCTAACATTTTGTCTACCACTTTCATCATAGAACACATTTTCTTGGCAGTAAACGGAATGAAAGGTTGTGCAAGAATTGCTAGATTAGCACATAATTGTAAACAAGCATGCATGGTATTGTCGATGATCTTTTGCGCATCAGGATTTTGATCCAATGTCTTTGCAACAATCCATGGCTCTTGCTTTTGCATGTATTGATTCCCTTTTCTAGCAAGGTCAATCAATTCAAATTGTGCTTCTCTAAATTTATATTGCTCTAATAAATTCGTGATCTTTTCTTTGGATACTTTTACTGTATCTATCATGCCCTTAAAGCTATCTGTTGCATTATCGCTTGCCGCTTCTGCCGCAATTAAATCGGTATGAAATGGGGGTACTTTGCCGTTGCATAATTTATGCATCAATACCCAAGTCCTGTTGACAAAATTGGCAAAGATGCTTACCAATTCACCATTCACGGATTCTTGAAATCCTTTCCAAGTAAATTCACTATCCTTTGATTCAGGTGCGATAGAAGTTAAGTAAAAACGCAAACTATCTGCAAGTCCATCTCCTCCATTTTCTTTCTTTATCCACTTGTTAATATAGTCATCCATTTCGATGCTCCATCCTCTAGAAGTACTCATCTTATCGCCTTCTAAATTCATGAATTCGTTGGCTGGCACATTCTCTGGTAAAATATGGCCATTTAATTTCAACATCACAGGGAAGATGATGCAATGGAATACAATATTGTCTTTACCAATAAAGTGCACCAATTTTGTATCCTTATCATTCCAATACGGCGTCCAATCTTTATTATTATTAATCGCCCATTGCTTTGTGGCACTGATATATCCGATAGGTGCGTCAAACCAAACGTACAATACTTTTCCTTCGCCTCCTGGAACAGGCACTTTAATCCCCCAATCTAAATCACGTGTCACCGCTCTTGCCTGCAAACCACCGTCAATCCAGCTTTTACATTGACCCACCACTGCAGGGCGCCAGTCGTTTGCGTGTTCTTTTAAAATCCATTCGCGTAAAAAATCCTCATGTCTATTTAATGGTAAGTACCAATGTGAAGTTTCTTTTTTAATTGGTGCTTGACCGCTTAGGGTACTCACTGGGTTGATCAATTCTTCGGGACTCAAAGTCTTGCCACATTTTTCACATTGATCGCCGTATGCCTCTTTATGACCACAACTAGGACAAGTGCCCTTGATATATCGATCGGCTAAAAAAGTATTAGTTGCTTCGTCAAAATATTGTTCCGAAGTTTTTATTTCTAAGTCCCCTTTTGCTTCTAAGTTTTTGAAAAATTCGGATGCAGTGGCATGGTGTAAAGGATCGCTCGTTCTGTGATAGATATCAAAGGCAATACCCAGGTCCTTAAAATTTTGTTCAATGATTGGATGGTATTTGTCAATGATGGCTTGAGCGGTGGTACCTTCCTTAGTTGCTTGAATAGGTATCGCTGTGCCATGTTCGTCACTACCACATACAAAAACAACATCTCTTTGTTGCGCTTTTAAATAACGAACATAGATGTCGGCTGGTAAATAGGCACCCGCTAAATGGCCAATATGCTTTAAACCATTTGCATAAGGAAGGGCTGCTGTAATCAAATATCTTTTTGGCGTGTTCATTGCAGCAAAAGTACTTAATATTGTGGTATGATTCAACCGTCTAAACTGACTCCTGGAAACACCATTGGCATTCTTTGTCCGGCTGGCGCCATTCCATTCGAAAAAGTGACTATTTGTGCTCAAGTCATAGAGTCATGGGGTTATCAGGTGCATATTGGAAAGACGGTAGGCACTAAAGTTGGGCATTTTGCTGCATCCGATTTGGATCGACAAAATGAATTACAGTCTATGATGGACGATCCTGAAATTCATGCTATTTTATGTGCACGTGGGGGATATGGATTGAGTAGAATTGTTTCCCAATTGGACTTTACAAAAATCAAAGCACATCCTAAATGGGTAATTGGATTTAGTGATATTACCATTTTACATGCCGCTTTACAAAATCAGGGGATTCAAAGTATCCATGGGCCTATGTCTGCAGCTTTTGGGAAGGGTGATGCAGGGCTTCCTTTTATCCTTGCATTAAAACATCTATTGGAAGGAGTGGCAGCGCCTGTAGAAGCAAAAACGCATCCAGCCAATCGCTTAGGCCATTCGGAAGGGGTGTTGGTAGGTGGCAATTTATGCTTGATGACCCACTTAATTGGCAGCAAAAACCAATTGGATACCAAAGGCAAAATTCTTTGTATCGAGGACGTAGGAGAGCACCATTACAATGTGGATCGGATGCTGATTCAATGTAAAAATGCGGGTTTATTGGATGGATTAGCTGGTCTTGTTGTTGGGGGTTTTACAGAAATGAAAGACGAGGCAGCTGAATTTGGAGAAACAGTAATAGATATGATTCTAAGATTAACCAAGGACACATGCTATCCTATTTGCTTTGATTTTCCAATCAGCCACGAATTGAACAATATGCCAGTTCAGCTGGGAGCGACCTACCAGTTATCTGTTACAGATAAGGCTGCGCTTTTAACAAAAATCTAAAGCCTTCGATACATTAATACATTAAATTTGTATTCTAAAATTGTATCTCATGCTAAAATCATTTTTATCTTTTATCGCTTTTATTTTGGTAAGCTTTCAAAGCCTTACTGCACAATCTTATGTGATGTCTGGTATCGAAAAGACAGATAAAGACCAGATGCAATATGAGGTTTTAGGAAAAGTGGATGGTCGTTATTGGATTTATAAAAACATGGAGGGCATAGCAACCATTGCACAATACAATGATCAAATGCAATTGGTGCAACAAAACGATTTAGTTTTTTTACCAAAAAAATTAAATGCACTTGAGTTTGTTACAAAATCAAATAGGGTCTATGCCTTTTATCAATTTCAAGAAGCTACCACGGTCTATGCAATGGTTGCTGAATTAGATGAAAAAGGACAATTGGTTGGTACGCCAACAATCATTGATACGGCAGAAAAAATCCGTCCGGGCGCTGGCACTAAAGTGTTTAATTTAATTGAAAGTGAGGATCGATCAAAGTTGCTTTTCTTTAGTGTGAATACAACCAATCCAGCTTCCATCAAAGTTAAAACAATGGCATTGACTACACCATTTAAATTGTTAAATGAAGCAGCAATCAGCATCAATGCGCAAAATAAAAAAAGTAGTCTTTCAGATTTTGCATTAGATAATAAAGGCAATTTATTTTGTTTAAGAAATGTAGAACAGTCTAATGCTGCACCAGTGGTAAGCTTATTGTATATGGCTGCTGACGGTTCAGAAGTGATTGAAACACCAATCGTGAACAATAGCTTGGTCTTAGACGATATACGCTTGAAAATTAATAATACCAATGGAACAGTCATAGTGAATTCATTTTATGCGACAGAAAAGAAAGGTCATATAGAAGGGATGTACACTTTTATCTGGGATATTATTACAAGGCAAAATAGTTTAAGCAATGCAAGTCGTTTTACAGATGCAGTGAGAAATGCAGTGACATCTAAAAGAAATTTAAAGGATGCGTTTGATCATTTTTATTTTGATCAAGTACAATCCAATGCAGATGGAAGTTTTACGATTATTGCAGAAGCTGCTACAACAAGGTCTAATAGAAACGCATTTTCAAGATGGGACTTTTTTTGGGGTGGTCCATTTTACAACCCATTTATATTTAATTTTTGGAATCGACCATTTGGATTTTATCCATGGGCAAGATTTGGCTGGGGTATGATGGGCGGCCCATGGGG
>JBDKGO010000013.1:0-21599 GCA_039798125.1 Bacteroidota bacterium
TTTAATAACAATACACTACCTAAAATAATAGTCAATGTTGTAATAATTGTCAACAAATCGTTTTTCATTCTAAAAATGATAAAGTTTGTTGTAAACAACCCAATGATTAAAAGTATAAGGATTTGATATATTTTATTCTTTGTCAAATTGGATAGTTTTTCTCTGTTTTGAGAAAACAACAATAAAGTAAACCCACTCATACCAATTATAGTTTTTATAGTTTGATTGTCAATGAAACGGAATACTAAAAACATTGTAATCATTAAAACAATTACAAATACTGATTTCCAAAATGGAGAGTTAAATATGTTTTTCATACCTCTAATTTATACAATTCAATTAAATCAACCTAAAAAGGTGGGATTACCTACCCATTTTCGGTAGGATATGAGGTAGGGAAAGAAAAAACCCTCACACAACTAACTGATAATCAGCGTTATATGAGGGTCTGTGTCGGGAAGACAGGATTCGAACCTGCGACCCCTTGGTCCCAAACCAAGTGCGCTACCGGCCTGCGCTACTTCCCGTTCCTATTACAATTTGCATTGTAAATATTGTTAACCGGTATATAATCCTAGATAAGAACTTAAGAGCGGAGAGGAAGGGATTCGAACCCTTGGTACAGTTTAACCCGTACGGCAGTTTAGCAAACTACTGATTTCAGCCACTCATCCACCTCTCCTCCGAAACCTCTTTCGAGGGGTGCAAAAATAAGCACAAGTAAGTTAAAATCCTAAAAAAAGTCCGGAATAAACTAAATAAAGTTCATTCCGGACCAATATCTTATTTGCTTATCTATCAGGAGCTAAGGTCGATTTTTGAGGCTACATAGCTGCCAACTGTACTTTCTGAGTCAACTCCATCACATTCTCTCTAAACATAGAGTCTGTATCCATTAAATCCTTCACAGTTTGGCAAGAGTGGATAACAGTCGTGTGATCACGTCCGCCAAAATGCTCTCCAATTGTTTTTAATGAATTCTTAGTGAACGCTTTTGCCAGGTACATGGTGATTTGACGTGCTTGTACAATCTCACGCTTACGTGTTTTTTGTAACAATTTATCATAAGGCACTTCAAAGAATTCACATACCATTTTCTGAATAGCATCGATCGTGATTTCTTTGCTGCTTGTCTTCACAAAATTGCGTAATACCTTCTTCGCTAATTCAACATCAATTTCTTTCTTATTCAAAGAAGACTGTGCTAATAATGAAATCAACGCACCTTCTAATTCTCTTACATTCGTGTTTATATTATATGCCACATATTTCACCACTTCCTTAGGCATATCTAAACCATCGGCCTTCATCTTCTTTTCTAAAATCTCTATTCTTGTCTCGTAATCTGGCACTTGAATATCTGCGCTCAATCCCCAACGGAATCTACTTAACAAACGCTCTTGTAATCCTTCTAGATCTTTTGGTGCTTTATCAGAAGTCAACACCAACTGCTTGCCACTTTGATGTAAGTGGTTGAAGATAGCGAAGAATGCATCCTGAGATTTTTCTGCTCTGTTGAAGAACTGAACATCGTCAATAATCAAGACATCAATTAACTGATAAAAATGTATGAAATCGTTGATGGCGTTATTACGACTATGGTCTTGGAACTGATTAATGAATTTCTCAGAACTTACATATAAAACCACTTTGTTTGGGTGGATGCGTTTAACATCGTTTCCAATCGCTTGTGCCAAATGTGTTTTTCCTAATCCTACCCCTCCATAAATCACCAATGGGTTAAATGAATTGGCACCCGGCTTTTCTGCCACTGTTTTACCAGCACGACGGGCAACCCTATTACAGTCTCCCTCAATGAATGAATCAAATGTGTAGTTATGATTTAACTGAGGATCAATTTGCATTTTCTTCAACCCAGGAATCACAAAAGGATTCTTCACTGGGCTGTCAATCACCAACGGGAAATTCATCTCGTTGTTATTGTATGTTTTCATGCCACTTGCTGGCAAATCCATAGAACCTTTGTTCTTAGAACCATTGGCTCCACTATCCACCATTATACGGTACTCTAATCTAGCATCCTTTCCAAGCTCACGCTTTAAGGTTTTTGCTAAAAGATTCACGTAATGCTCCTCAATATATTCGTAGAAAAATTGGCTAGGCACCTGGATCATTAAGACCTGGTCTTTTAATTCAACAGGCTGGATTGGCTCGAACCAAGTTTTGTAATGTTGCCATTCAACAATATCCTTGATGATCTTTAAACAATTTGCCCAAATTAAATCTGCACTATTCGCCATTTCTTAAATCTAAACCTTTAAAACGTTAAAAACTAATATTCCAATTCCGTAGACTTACCTCTAGTAAACCGGTATGCGAATATGGACTCTTTATGTTGAAAAAAAAACTTTTTTTTTTGGTTTTTTTTACATGTAGCATAAATGCCAATAAATGGGGGCTTTTTTCGATTCAGTCAGGCGTTCAAGTTATATACTTTTTCTTAAAAAAGGGTATTTTATCCACTTATTTTTTTTCTTATACGATAAATAAAATAGGCTTATTTTTTGGCCATAAATTGTTTTAATTCAGCACCAAAGAGTTATGGGCAATAATCGCTACCTTTATAGCTATAAATTATACTATGAGCTACGAATTAATCGGCAAATTGATTGCTAAATACGAGACTATCCAAAGAAAAGAGACCTTTAAAACAAGAGAATTTGTGGTGGAGAAGTCAGAGGACATCAATGGCAAAACCATTACCAATTATGTGAAATTTCAGTGTGTGCAAGACAGAACAGCCATGCCTGATAGATTCAACATTGGAGATACTGTTAAAGTATTATTTAATATCAAGGGTTCCAAGTGGAACAAGGACGGAAAAGACAACTATATCACCAATTTAGATGCTTGGAGAATGGAGGCAGTTGCCCTTGGTGGTAATGAAGCACCTTCTGATGCTGGCGCCTATTTTGATATGCCTGCTGGCGATCCAGCTGAGGGCAGCGACGACTTGCCTTTCTAGACATAAGATGGTCAAATAATAAGATTTGAACAGCATTTTTTAGGATAAACACCTAACCCCTATGCAATCAACGATACAACTAAGAATGAGTCCAGCCGACGCAGCCAATGGGTCGGTTTTATTAGCAGCTATTGCGCAAAATCTTGGCCGCTCAAGTAGCCAGATCAATGGTTATCATATTTTGAAGCAATCCATCGACGCCAGAAGCCGTCAACAAGTATGGATTAACCTAAGCCTTCAAGTATTTATAGAAGAACCGGTTTCGGACCGACAGATTGAACCCTACCTCTTTCCCATCCTCCCTAAAAATGCAAAAGAAGTCCATATTATTGGGGCTGGACCTGCTGGCTTATTCGCAGCTTTAGAATGCATTCAATTAGGCCTAAAGCCAATTGTCATTGAAAGGGGCAAGGATGTACGAAGTAGACGTAGAGACCTGGCTAAACTAAACAAAGAAGGTATTGTGGATCCTGAAAGCAATTATTGCTATGGAGAAGGAGGCGCAGGTACCTATAGTGATGGTAAATTATATACCAGAAGCAATAAAAGAGGCAGTATTGAGAAAATCTTACGTTTATTTTATCAGTTTGGCGCAGATGAGACCGTTTTGTACCAGGCCCATCCACATATTGGCACCAATAAACTACCTCAAATTATCACTGCCATGCGCCTTCAAATTGAAGCGGCTGGTGGTCAAGTGTTGTTTGAAAAAAAATTAGTGGATTTTGATATCGAAAAAGAGGCAATCAAACGTATTCATTTTGCAGATGGCGATTGTTTCCAAGTAGAGGCCTTGCTTTTAGCAACTGGCCATTCGGCTCGTGATATTTTTGAACTGTTTTATAAAAAGCAAGTGCTGATTGAATCAAAACCTTTTGCCTTGGGTGTGCGCGTAGAACATCCACAAAATATAATTGATCAAATTCAATACCATTGCTTAACAAGAGATCCGAACCTTCCTCCTGCAGCATATAGCTTGGTAGAGCAAGTGAACGAACGCGGGGTGTTTAGTTTTTGTATGTGCCCTGGTGGCATCATTGCGCCAGCAGCAACTGCGCCTGGAGAAATTGTGGTGAATGGATGGAGTCCAAGTAAAAGAAACAACCCGTATGCCAATAGTGGCATGGTGGTTCAAATAGATTTACCAACTGCTGCGCAATTTTTAAAGCAAGCCGCTAAAAAGGCAGTGGATTTAAATCATCCCCTTTTATTGTTGGAGTTTCAGCAATATGTCGAACAACAAGCATTTAAAAGTGGTGGTGGATTACAAGTGGCACCTGCTGCAAGACTTGTTGATTTTTGTACGCATAAATTATCCAAGGATTTGCCTGATGCAAGTTATCTTCCTGGATTACATGCAGCCGATTTGAGTGATGTGTTACCAAAATTTGTACACGAGACTTTGCAAAATGGATTCATTGCATTTGGTAAAAAAATGAAAGGCTATTATACCAATGATGCAATTGTTGTGGCTACAGAAAGTAGGACTTCTTCCCCAGTTAGGATTCCAAGAGATGCAGATAGTTGTCAGCATCCACAAATTAAAAATTTATTCCCATGTGGCGAGGGCGCTGGTTATGCGGGCGGAATCGTAAGCGCCGCAATGGATGGCCAGAAACTAGCACAAAGCATTGCGGCGCAATTGAAATAAAAAATATTTTCTTAATCTTCTGGTTTGTCTTTTTTACTAATCAACAATCCGTCTTGGATTAATTTATTCTGTTTGAAAGATGCCAATTCTTTTGCCAAGTTGCCACTCACCTCTCTTGATAAAGTTAATTGTGGCTTGCCTGCATTCACCCAAGCAGTATACCAAAAGTCAGCGATCATATTGGCAGATGCAATTAATTGAACATTCACTGTATTGCCCAGCGCTTTAGCATATGCTTCTGCAAATGGTTTTGTATATGATTTTACTTCCTTGCCATAACGCATTTGATTGCGGTACTTTGTCTCGGGGGTAAATTGCTTCGTCACTTCTGTTTCGATGGCCAACATTTGTGGTACCAATAAATGTGCTTTACGAATATCCACCCAAAGGGCCTGCGCAGGATTTTTTATATACTTTGCTTGATGCGGATTGTACAACATAAACTGATCTAAATTAATTTCAGGAATAAAGGTCTCCCACATATGGTGTAATCCTTTTTGCCCTGTTAATTGTCCGTCATAGTTGATCGTTGTGTGCAAAGGCACATGCAAGTCTGCCACATAATGTCCTAAGTCAGCAGCATAAAATAAAATGCTGTCTTTGTTTTTTGATTTAAACGCGGCAGTTAAATTATCCAATTGCACCATTGCATTGTAAGGACCCCATCCCCATTTGATTAAACTATCCTTGCCATATTTTTTTACAGCAGCATCCCATTCAACTGGCATTTCATTCGCTGCATTTGGACCATAGGCTTCTAAGTCTATAAAGTGTTTTGTATCCTCTGTTTTATCCTTATTTCTTCTGATATCAGGACGAGGTGCATTTGCCACTAAATTGTCCATATCCGTGTAGAAATAACTACGCATTGGTTCTGGTAAATTATAGATCGCAATTTGGTGGATCGTACGGTGTACTAGGAATCCCCAACTTGAAAAACTAACTAAGGCCACCAATAATAAAACATTAAGCACCGATTTTTTTGAGCACATAATCTACATATTTAGACAAATATAACCCAATATCCCGAGCATACATTCGCTTAACTCCCCCATTTATCCGTTCGTAATAAATGAGGCCTCGAAATTTCTAATTTCAATATAACTTTACATCAAATTCAATTTCATGGAGCCATTATTAAGTTTATCTCATTTGGTGAAACATTATGCCACACAAAAAGCGGTGGATGATATCAGTTTCGACATTCAAAAAGGCAGCATTTTTGGTCTACTTGGGCCCAATGGTGCAGGTAAAACAACCTTACTAAGAATGATCACGGGCATCTTTTACCCAGATGGCGGTGAGATTAAATTAGATGGCAAACATTTTGATCCATTATTAGATATCCGTGAAATTGGTTATATGCCCGAAGAACGTGGGCTTTATAAAAAAATGAAGATTGGTGAACAAGCTTTGTACTTAGCACAACTAAGAGGTTTATCCAAAGCAGATGCCATGGTGAAAATAAAATATTGGTTCGAGAAATTTGAAATGCAAAGCTGGTGGAATAAAAAAGTTGAGGATTTAAGTAAAGGGATGAGCCAGAAATTACAATTTGTGATCACTGTTTTGCACGAACCTAAATTGATTATTTTGGATGAACCATTTAGTGGATTGGATCCATTGAATGCGAACTTAATAAAGGATGAGATTTATAATTTAGCAAAAAAAGGTTCGACCATTATTTTTAGTACGCACCGAATGGAACAGGTAGAAGAAATTTGCGATCATATTGTACTTGTGAACTTAGGGAAGAAGGTGTTAGATGGCTCTGTAGCTGAAATTAAACAGCAATTTAAAGAATACATATTTGCAATTGAAACAAGTCATCCTGAATTGATCAAAGACAATACCTTATTCACTATTATCGACAAAGCAGATAAGAACCCAAATAAAATTTTGGTCAAATTAAGTCATGCTGTTGCATCCAATGAAGTTTTAAAGTACTTAATTGAGCAACAAATCCCAATTGTAAGCTACAACGAAGTACTACCTAGCTTAAACGACATTTTCATTCAATTGGTTGAAGATACACATGCAAAAGCAAGGGCTTTTCAAAACATTTAAACATAGTTCATACTTAAAAATATTTTATGCATAAGATTTGGCTCATCATACAAAGAGAATACACTACAAGAGTAAAAAATAAACGTTTTTTATTGGTGACTTTTTTAGTGCCATTATTAATGGTAGGCTTGATAGTAGGGTCTGCTTATTTTTCGTTTAAAGGCACCGAAGAACGCAAGATTGCCGTAGTCGATCCTAATGGTTTTTTTAAGGATAAAATAAAAAATAGTACCCAACTGAAATTTGAATTCCCAAAAGATGTGGATACAAGCAACTATCAATCAAAAGGCTACTCTGATATCTTACTTATGCCTGTTTTTGAGGGGGATCAAAAAGCAGATTATATTTTAAGATCTAAGAAATCGATGGGCTTTGCGTTACAAGAATCCATCAGCAGAAAGATCAATGCAGCGATTGAGGACCAAATGTTAGAAAAAGCGGGTATCCAACAAACCGTTTTAGATTCAATTCATCAATCTGCACAAATTGCAGAATTGAAAGCATATGAGGATGAAGGTAAAAACAGTAAAGAAAGCAATGCAGGTTTAGCAATGGCCATTGGCTACGCGAGCGGTCTATTGATTTATATAACAATGTTTATTTATGGCACCATGGTATTACGAGGTGTAATGGAAGAAAAAACAAGTCGTATTGCAGAAGTGATAGTTAGTAGCGTGAAACCATTTGAACTTATGCTTGGTAAAATTATTGGGATTGGCGCCGTTGGATTGACTCAGTTTTTAATGTGGATCATTGTGGTTGTTACACTAACTGGCGTTGGCATGGGCTTACTTCCAGATGATATGCAAACTCAACTTCAACAATTACAAGCATCAGGTGGACAGATGGGTACAGCAGGCATGGCACAGGCAAGTGAGTCTGTAAAAAAAATATATGAATTCCAACATGTAATTTCAACTACCAATTGGCCATTGATCATAGGACTCTTCTTATTTTATTTCTTAGGTGGGTTCTTATTTTATGCTTCTTTGTTTGCAGCAGTTGGTAGTGTAGTGAATGAAGACCCACAGGATGCACAAAGTTTAATGTTCCCTATCACTATGCCAATTATCTTCTCTTATATTATTACCAATGTAGTAATACAAAACCCAAATACGCCAATGGCATTTTGGGCGAGTGTGATTCCATTTAGTTCTCCAATGGTAATGATGGCAAGAATCTCTTATGGTGTACCAACCACAGTGCCTTATTGGGAACTGGCATTAAGTATGGCAACATTGATTGGTGGATTCTTATTAACCACATGGTTAAGTGCTAAAATTTACAGAACAGGTATCTTAATGTATGGCAAAAAAGTCACCTGGAAGGAAATGACCAAATGGGCATTCTCAAAATCGTAGATTTGGAGAAATAAATCTATTTATTCAAAATCGTAGATTTGGAGAAATAGTTTACTATCTCAAAATCGTAGACTAAAGAGCTATACGGATGTTCACCCCTGCCCTGGTATTGGTGATTGGAGGTGCTGATGAAATATATGGCGTCGCCCTTCTTTGATCAAAGAAGAATCTTAAATTGATCTTGCTATTCAATACATAATCTACGGATGGCTGTAAAGTAATTTCCTTTTGTCCTCCCGTACCATAGGCATTGGATTGATCCAACCTGCTATTCGTATTGAATACATCACGCACAGCAACATCCAATCTAAATGTTAAATCATTTGATAGTTTATTGTTGTTTAGACCAGGAATACTAAAAGGTAATTTTAAACCTCTTTTTCGGAAGCTAGTTCCTACCACCCACTCCGTACTATTGTTTTCACTCAATTGATAATCCACTAAGCTCAATGCTAAAATTCGACTTTTCTTATATTCAAAACGAATAGACCATTGTGAAACAGTAGTAACATTTAATCCAATCAATGGCTCCATTCTTTCACTGATAGTCACATTTGGAATTAAGAAATAAGGAACATAGTTTTTGCTCACTGGATCCAAGAATGAAGGTGCTCCAAATCTTGAACTGTCCACATATAATAAAGAACTACTGAAACTATTCATGGATAAATTACCATTGTAACCATGCGTCAAAGAAATATTGGAGAATACATTAGAGATGCCAGGTATAGCCGCTAAGCCATTATATAATAAATTCCAGTTAGGCATTGGTAACATACCCGAGAATGGATTAGAACGAATACTTGAATTGTTTTGATTCAACAAATTGACTTTCCCAGGTTCCTTACCAGTATACGCTGCAATAAAAGACGGAATCAATACATCTTGCGCATATTTACCATAACCCTTCGCGTAACCTTCTTCATCATATTGATCTTTTGAATTAAGCCAATATTGATTCAATCCAGCAACTTTTTCAGAAATAGTTTTTCTATATTTTTGGAAATTTTCAAACTGTTTAGAAATCATATTTGGATCATGTCTGTCAAAGAATGTTCTTAACGCAACATAACTTATGCTGAATCCGCCTGCAGACAATGGATTATTATGTGTTCTATATCCATTTCCTGATGTGCTAGTATCTTTAAAAAATTCAGAATATTCTTTTGTAAAAGTCTTTTCTAATTTCAAATCAATAATGAATGTTTTGATAGGCTCAAGCATGACTCTTGCACTCAATCTTTGTTCAAAACCTTGTCTAAACAATAAATTGAAATTTGGATCTTTAGTCAAATTACCATTACGCTCTTGTGTATTCAGCCAATTACTATCAAGCCTTTTGCCAATCATAGAATACTCAAAAGCAGGCGTAATGCCCTTTAATTCTTTATCTATAAATCGAACCCCTGGAATAAATCCTGGTAAACGACTATTATAATTTTCTGTATAATCCAAAGAGGCGTTTTGAACCATCGTCAATAAGCTTACTAAAGTTTTTATAGGACCAGGAATATTCAATATTTCGTTGGCCTTAAGCGCCCTCATAGCAATACGTTCCTGCTTTCTTGCCTCCTTCCATTTTTTATAAGCCGAATCCCTTGCCTTGCCCGTTAGTCCATTTAATGCATCTTCCTTTTTAATGACTAATTGATTCGTTAAAGGATTGGATTGACTTGGAGTAGGTTTTGCATCGGATAAAGCAGATCGAATGAATTTTGATTTATTGTAAAAGCTATTAAAATTAAATTGTGCATTCACTTGATGCGAAAGTATATTTTCTATTGTATTACCTAAGTTGGTAAATAATCTGCTTGCACCTATCCAATTGTAATTGGAGGATACATTATAACTTGATAAAATCCAGTCAGTCAATGGGAATTTACTGGTAGGCAAATCATATCGCATTGTAATTTGCTGATTGTAGAGTGTGTTGCGCCCTCCCCTCAAAACCGCTTCATTTAAATCCCTTTTTTCCTCTTTGGTATCTATACGTCCTGCTGGTTCATCTATTCTCGAATTTAAGTTTGAAATCACATCAAAACTAATGGATCTTGTTAGAGGCCAACGAAGATTAAAAATTCGACCCATTGTGAAATATTTGTCAAATGTAGTTTCTGCCACCTCTTTTTGGCCATCAAAAGGATTGATGGATCTTGGCGTAAACTCTCCAAATTGTCGATCAAAAACTGTGCGATAGCTAATTAAACTTGGTGAAGGGGTAAAATTAAAATCTTTTATCAAAGAGAGCCAAGATGAATTTGTTTTGATCAACTTTGAAAAGGGCTGATAAGACTTGCCATTATTGTTAAAAGTATAACCAATTGAACCTCGATGCTTCACTACCTGATTTAATTCAACTAATGGGCTTGTTTGTTGTAACTCAGAATAGGAATAGCTAAAATCAAAATTGCTTGGACTCAACATGGTATTATTTTTACCAGGCATGAACCTTACATTGGTAAAATTAAGCGTCTTGATGGTGGTTTGATCAATGGCTGTATTTTTGATTGAATCTCTCTTTAATTCATTAGCATTTTTAATTTGATCAGTATAAAAAACATCTTTTTTGAATGGATCAAATTCAGGATTCTCTTGTGTTTTATTTAAACCAGCGAAAACAGGTAATGAGATCTTTGCTTGCTTAGGCAATAATTTCCCTGCATCAATATTCGCCGCAATGTCCAACTGTGTAAACCCAGTTTTTGCACGTTCGTTCATTTTTTGTTCTATGCTTCCAAAACCAGAAGTTCTATTATTCACAGAAACCGCAACTGTTCCCAAATCTGCTAACACTAGATCCATACGACCAAGTGCAGCCCAAGCGCCACGTTCATCTAGGTTCGAAAGTCTTAATTCATTCATCCAAACTTCTGCGTCTATTGGAGTGGATGAAGTTGTGTTTTCAATTGCAATTAAAATACCACGAACTTCTCCCAAATTTGGATTACCAAAGACCATATATTTTTGATCATTAAAATATCTAGAAGCAGAGTCCGTATTTTTAGAATTATCTCTGTCAATTTTAAGTTGGATTAGATCACTTAAATTGACATTTAATTCATTAGGCCAAACTAAATTAGCTTGCTCATTTGTATAAGGAGAAAGTACAACAGGTGGCGTAACTTTTAAAGGAATGCGTACTTCATAAAAATTGTTCTGAAAATCTTGGCCAATTCTTATCACTGCAGTTAAACTACCATCTTGAAGCTTAGCTTTACCAATGATACTTTCAGCATGGAGGAACATTGATAATTTTCCGTAACGTCTAACATCAATATTCATAGTTTTAAATACCCCTCTGGCTTCATTCTTCTTGAGTGCGTTAACTTGAAGCGCAAGCGCTTGTTCATTTTGCAATAAATTAACCCCATTATTACTCAATAATTGAATTCTTTCAATACCAGGTGGAATCACATAATTGACTGGTGTTCTATTTCCATTTTCTTCTACACTAACCGCTAAAGTATTTAGTGTTGTATTTGTATTTGCTGGAATTTGTTTGTAATCATTTGAATAATTAATTTCATAACCATACTGTCTCCATTGGTTACGCACTAAATCTAATTTAGCAAAACGTAAAGTAACATCATCTTCAAATTCTGTTAAATACATTCTTAAAAAACGAATGGATTTAAAATCGCGAATACCTCCAATTCTTTTAGCATCGGGAGATCTAATAGGCACCCTAAATAAATACCAGCTCTCAACTGATTTAGAACCATCCGCTAAAGTGACAGTCACTGTTTTTGTATCCGTCACATACCTAGTTGATGTTGGACTTATTCTGCCTTTTTGCAAATCAATTTCGTATTCAAAATAAGCTTCTGTTTCATTTAAAGTATTGTCTCTATTCAAGTCTTCATTATCAGGTAATAAAGTGGCCGCACTACTAAATTGACTATTGCCAGCAATGGCAGAGTTGCCTTGAGGATTATTGAAGTATTTATACCTTTTTAAGATATTAGCATTACTCTCATCATAACTAGCATCTCGATACCATACATAGTTATCTGCAGAAGGATCTTTCTTAAATTGTTCTGCTACATTGCCATTGCCTATTTGATTGATCAAATAGGCTCTTTTAATTCTTTCTTCATCATCACCTAGTCCATCAAAACCAACGTCTTGAATCTTTCTATCTTCAGGATTATTGCTAAATGCATTGGTCACTTGGATAGGGTTTATGGGTATTTTTCCCCATGTTGAATTATCGTAGCTTTCTTTATTATTAGAAGGTAGTATACCGTTTTCATAAAAACGTCTTCCGTCTTTTAAGATATCCTCACTCACATTTCCCAAGTTTAGAACTAATTTACCTCTTGTTGCCTTCGTACTATCATTGAATGGATTCTGTACCCAAAATTCAACATATTCAATGATGCCTGTTTCAAAATCTGTTTGATCTAAAGCGCGCATAATACCACCCCATTTTTCGGATGGTTTCTTAAAGTTTCCGTTTGCATCAAAGTCCTTATAATTATAATTATACGGACCTCTTTCTTTTGGATAATAACTTAAATCAAAAGTAGGCAATTGAACATCTGTGATATTGGTTGTTCTTTGAGGAAACAATTCAATGGTAAATACTTGACGCACTCTTGAATCACTCATTGCTTTCACATTATTTGCTAATGGATTATTGGCACTATTTCGATCTTGTAAATTAGGCTCAATCGTATACCAAGCTAATCTTGCTCTATTTTTATTATAGTCAATTGAATCTACCAATTCCCCCTCTTTAAATCTTGGGTAATTATCATCTCCAATAGGCGTTGAAGCAAGTGTCCAAGCATTGAAAGGAAATCTTAAATCAATATTGGTTCTTGTGGCTTCAAAATCGTCTAGATATACCACACCAGACTCCCCCCTGCCAATTTGCTGCGCATGGCCTGGTTTTAAATATGCCGCTTCTCCGTATGCCACAATGGATGATTTTGCTTTGGTACTATAAAATGGAAGTTTATCCAAGAGCCTTGTTAAACCTGGTAAATCTTTTTTATAGTTAAAATCAAAACCGTACATGGAATTTTTAATCGGGTCTGAACCATAATTCGTCTTAATAAAAAATGGTCGCTCATTTAAACGTGAAGAGGATAATCCAAAATTAAAATTCTTACTCGCTAAATAATCAATCCTCAATGCCCTAAATCCTCGCTCCTGAAAACCAAAGCCTAAATTGTTTTCATAAGAAACATCCACTGGAATATTCGAACTTAAAATACCTGGGTTGATAATTCTTACTGTACCAGAACCATAATCAACCATATAATCTACCCCTTCTTTTAAAATCTGTCCGCCAGCACGAACACTCACAGAACCAGGAGGCACATTGAAGGCATTTAAGCTAATTTCAGATCCGCCAGCACTACCTTTAACTTGCCCTTCCATCACAAAGCGATTTAAGTTGGCATAAGTTTGTGCAATGGCTTTGATACTATCATATAAATGAGTAAACACATATTTTTTTACTAGGGAATCATTCACTACACCATTTTTTGTAAATACCCTATCTTTTAAATCTTTTCCAAAAGGTTCTAATAACGGAAAAACAATCCTGCCCATACTAGACAATACTGTATAGCCTTCTACATAATCGAATACCCCATCTGGTTGTGGGTCATTACGATTATTCAATGTATCCAAGTTCAATATTTTTAACAAAGACTTACCCTGATAATATGTGTTTTCAACCTGAGGGAGGTATCTTTTTAATCCAGCGCTTGGCTCTTCGTATAAAATATTCAATTGAAAATCTTGTTGCTGAATAGCGCCAAATAAATCCAATGAGTATACGTTTTTCATCATCAAATCCCAGATAGGTAAATCTGTTCTTTGCGAAGTAGCTTTCAATAATTTTAAATATAAAACTTGTTGCACACCATTTTTTGGATCCAAGGCAACCCCTTCCGAAAACTCACCTACTTGATAAATTTTACCATTGTATGCATATTGAAAAGCAACAGCCAATACTTCATCCGCTTGTAAAGGAATATTTAAGGATAAAAAACCAACTTGTTGATTGAAAAAATATTCATTCTCTGTTAATTTTCTTGCAAATGTGCGTTCATAGTCTTCCGCCGACCTCAAGTTTGCTCTAGATAAAACACCTGCAACCCCAGATGGAATTCTTGCATCTGGATTTCCTGTAATCGTTGAGTACAAACTATTGGCATTGTTATCTGGGAATTGATTACTACTATTCGTTTGGTATTGTTGTTTCTCCTTTCTTAATACTGGTTCACCAAGATCTGCCAAACCAACCACATCTCTGGCGTTGGTTGTTTGACCATTACGATTGGTCACCCAAACTTCGATACGCTTAATTTGTATTTTAGAATTAGGCACTGGTAATTTACTCATTACCGTATTGTAATTTTCTTTAAAATATTGTGCTAGTAAAAAGTGTCTATTTTCTTCATAGTCGTCTAATCTTTTTTGGAATCTTTGTGTAGACGATCCTCCCTGTAAGGCCATAGACTGACGTTGCGATTTTTGATTGGCCATCACTCCAGTCACAAATAATTTACCAAATTGTAATTGGGTCTTCACCCCAAATAAATTTTGCGTACTTGGTATCAAAGTGCTTCTAGAAATATAATTGATATTACCTGCTTCGATAAACTTAACGACTTCATCTTTCTTGCCGGTATAATTTAATTTTATTTGATTATCGAATCCGAGATTAGACAATGAATTTAAATTAATTGGAAACCTAAGCTTGTCACCAATACTTGCATTCATGCTAAAATTAGTATTGGCATCAAAATCAAATCCACCGTTTCTTCTGGCACGTTCAGGCAAGGTTGGATTCTTTACATTCTGTCCTTGATACCCAGCCCTGATATTAATTTCTCCAACAGGTTTGATATCAATTTTTAAGTCCGATCCTGTCTTCCCAAACAATCTATCAAAATAACTATTAAATACTTTTGTTTTAGGTCTTGTAATTTTTCTATTTAATACACCAAGTGAATTAGCACGCTGCATAAAATAGGCTTGCTCGTCCTTGCGTGTTTTTAATTTCCAGAACTCGTCAAAACTCAAAGTTGAAGGAAAACGATTGTACCCTGTACCTAGTTTCTCTGTTATATAATATTGCTTAGTAGTAGGATCATAGTCTACTCTTCTGTTGAGTACACTTGAATCTCTAATATCAAATGGATTAATACTTGGCTGAGATAAAAAGTCCGCACGTCTGTCTGCAATAGGATATCTTAGTTTACCCACCAGTGTATCAGCAGTTTTTTTTGCAGTTGTATCTTTAAATGGGGCAATGATTCTACTTGTATCTTGGGCATGACTCGTCTGCTTCAATAGAAGTATGCCAGACAATAATAAGATAGTGTGAAATAATCTCAAGAATAAAGCATTAAAAATGACTGATTAACAATTTTTGAGGGCTTGTTTGATTAAAATTTCCAAAGAGACATCCGCCCCCTCTGATTGTATCGCCTTATCAATCGCTTTTTCTGCTACAGCTTTTTGAATGCCTAATGAGACAAGTGCTTGAATAGCGTCTTGATGCGGAGTAGATTTACTGAATGTGGAACCACCTGACATCTGCATTGGCAATTTTGCCAATTTATCTTTTAACTCCAATACCAAACGCTCTGCTGATTTTTTTCCGATCCCTTTTATTTGTTCTAATTGACGTGCATCACCTTGTACAATAGCACGGATAATTTCATCTGGTCGCATCCCCGACAACATCATCCTTGCAGTACTCGCTCCTACCCCTGATACACTTATGAGTTGCATAAAAAGTTCTTTTTCATCCTGCCCAAAAAAACCAAACAATACTTGAGAATTTTCAGTTAAGTGTAAGTATGTATGTAACAATCCCTTCTCCTTTCCAGAGATGGATTCATAGGTGTTTAAACTTATATTAACTTCATAGCCTACGCCTCCAACATCCACTATCAGTTTAGCTGGGGTCAATTGGACAAAATTTCCTTGTAAAAATGCAATCATAGTTGAACCAAAAATAAGGCTTACACAATGAAAAATGGCCATTTTAGGTCATTCTTAAGCATTTTTTAAGATATTTGTGGCCCATATAAACCAGATATTATGTCCCAAAAGCTGAAAGCAGCAATCACCTCGGTTGGAGGTTATGTCCCAGAGACCAAATTGACCAATTTTGACTTGGAAAAGTTGGTAGATACCAACGATGAATGGATCAAGAGTAGAACAGGCATTTCTGAGCGAAGAATCTTAAGAGAACCAGGTAAAGCAAGCTCTGATATGGCTGTAAAAGCTATAGAAGAAATTCTAAGAAAAAAGAACCTAGACCCATTAGAAATAGATTGTATTATTTGTGCCACGGTAACCCCAGACATGGTATTCCCTGCAACAGCCAATATCATCGGAGATAAAATTGGTGCAAAAAATGCATTTGGATTTGATCTTGGTGCGGCATGTAGTGGATTCTTATTTGCTTTAACCACTGGTGCAAGTTTTGTAGAAGCTGGCAGGTATAATAAAGTGATTGTGGTGGGCGTGGATAAAATGAGTTCTATTATTGATTATACAGACAGGGCTACCTGTATCATTTTTGGTGATGGCGCTGGGGCAGTTTTATTAGAACCAAGTGCAGATGAGAACGGATTTCAGGATTCAATTCTTAAAAGTGATGGAAGTGGAAGAGAATACTTACATCTTAAAGCTGGTGGTAGTTTAAAGCCAGCATCAGTTGAAACTGTGATGGCAAAAGAACATTACGCCTTTCAAGATGGACAACCCGTATTTAAATTCGCGGTAAAAGGGATGGCAGATGTGAGTGCCGAACTATTAGAAAAACACAATTTAACAGGAGCGGATATTGCATGGTTGGTGCCACACCAAGCAAACTTAAGAATCATTGATGCCACTGCAGACCGTGTTGGTTTGCCTAAGGAAAAAGTGATGATCAATATTCAAAAATATGGCAATACAACTGCGGCTACGATTCCATTATGTTTATGGGAATGGGAGTCTCAATTAAATAAAGGGGATAATTTAATACTGGCTGCATTTGGTGGTGGATTTACTTGGGGTGCAGCATGGGTTAAATGGGCTTATTAATTGTATCTTTAGAAAGTAGCATTTATATCATTTAAAATATAGCAAGATGAGTCGAAAAAAATTTAAAGGAATTAGCACAGTAGCACTTCATACTGCCGGACATGAGAATGATAGTTTTTCGCATACAACACCGATTTATGCTACCTCAACATTTACTTTTAATTCTGCCGAAGAAGGGATGGAGCGTTTTAAAGGAGACGATAAATCTAAATTATATACAAGATGGGGTAACCCCACTTTTGTTGCAGCAGAGCAAACCATTGCAGCATTAGAAGCACATGGACTAAAAAATGAACAAGGTGCGCCGTTGGAATTAAAAGCATTGTTGCATTCAAGTGGACAAGCTGCAATGACGACATTATTTTTTAGTAACTTAAGCGCAGGTGATACATTAATTTCACATTACTCATTATACGGAGGCTCTCAAGAATTAATGCAAAAAGTATTGGCAGAAGCTGGTGTAAAAATTGTTTTAATTGATATTCATGATGAACATCTTTTAATTGAAACCATCAAAGCCAACCCAAGCACAAAATTAATTCATCTTGAAACACCTGCCAATCCTACATTACAGTGTGTGGATATTCAAGCGATATGCACGATTGCAAAAGCACATGGCATTAAAGTTTCTGTAGATAATACGGTTGCGACCCCTTATTTACAACAACCATTTGCTTTAGGAGCAGATTTTGTTTTTCATTCTGCCACAAAATTTTTAAACGGACACGGCTCGGCATTGCATGGTGTGATGTTAGGTAAGGATTTAGAATTCATGAATAAGAAAGCTTGGAAATGGCATGCTTTAATGGGTGGTAATAGCAATGCTTTTGATGCTTATTTATTAATTCAAGGCATGAAGACTTTAGAAGTTAGAATGGAAAGACATTGTAGCAATACAGCAAAAGTGGCTAATTTTTTAGCAGCACATCCTGCCATTGCACATGTAAATTATACAGGACTTGCAACACATCCGCACCACGAAATTGCTAAAAAACAAATGAAGCAACATGCGCCTTTAATTAGTTTTGAACTAAAAGGTGGTATTGAAGCTGGTAAGAAATTCATCAACGCAGTAGAAGTTTGTACACGTGCAGTGTCATTAGGTACTGTGGATACTTTGGTGTCGCATCCAGCAAGCATGACCCATATGTCTATACCAAAGGAAGAAAGAATCAAGTATGGTATAACAGATGGCTTGATAAGAATGAGTGTGGGTATTGAAAATATAGAAGACCTAGAAGCGGATTTAACACAAGCACTGGCTAAAGCTGTTTTATAGTTTAACTATTTCTTTTTTACCAACTACTTTTTTACTTCTAAGTATAAAAATAAAAACATAACGCTTTTAATCACTTCTTATGGAAATAAAAATTCGCAAAGCTGTTCGCAAGGATTGTGTTCGTATGATGGAATTGATCCAAGAGCTTGCTACCTACGAAAAAGCACCAGACGAAGTAACCGTTTCTCTTACGCATTTTGAAGAAAGTGGATTTGGCCCTAATCCAGTATGGTGGGCATTTGTAGCCGAAGTGCAAGGCGTAGTCGTAGGGATGGCATTGTATTATGTGCGCTACTCTACTTGGAAAGGACAAAGAATGTATTTAGAAGATATTTTAGTCACAGAAGATATGCGTGGTCAAAAAATTGGCAGTCTTTTGTTTGATGCATTGATAGTAGAAGCAAAAGAAAAGGGATTCAATGGTATGAATTGGCAAGTACTAGATTGGAACGAGCCTGCAATTAATTTCTACAAAAAATACAATGCTAATTTTGATCCTGAATGGGTGAACTGTTCGATCGTGTTTTAATTCTGCAGTGAAGGCTAATCAAATAAAGTACGCATTAATTCCTGCTTGCGTTTTCCAAAAGATTTTGAAAAAGTCAATTCAAAACTATTAGACCTTAATCCAGCAGCAGCAAGTCCTTTCATATTTATATCATAACTTATCCCAAAAATATAATTGTCCATTAAAATATTGACAGTAGGCACAATGGCTTCATTTTGTCTATAGAAACAACCAATGTACAAACGGCGGTCATGGTCATATTCAATTTTGATTGGCATGGAAACACTACCACCTACAAAGTAACTATTTAATTTATTTCTATTACTAAAAGCTCCATGCAATAAAAAAGTATAATCTCCATTAAAATACTTTTCGAGATTCATAAAAACAGCCGTACGCATTCCTGGCGGTTCGTTGAATGGAGAATTATTCACTTCAGGCTTTGCGAAAAAGAATCCATTAGCACTTAATTGAAAATAACTATCATTAGAATGTTTAGTATAAAGCAAGCCCGTATTCACATTTAGACGGCCAGCATTGGGCAAGAAAATTTCGTTTGTAGGTATATCAAATAATCCATTAGATGGATTATAACTGTTTTCAAAATTTAATTTAGATCGATCCAATGTAGTTTGCGCAAAAGTGATCCCCATTCCAATAGCCAAATTCGAAAAATCATCCCCATCTAAAAATAAATGATATGCTGTATTGAATGTGATGTAATTGGTATTGATTAAGCCATTCTCTAATTGTTCAGACATAATTTGACCACCAATACCAAAATAATTAGCCTGTTCGGCTGCATTACGATTGTACTTCCTATCCCATCCCACCACTAAATTGCGCCCATAATTTGAACCACCTATGGACTCGTTTCTGAAATTTGACTGTATACGTTGATCGTACACCCCATTCCCAACTGATGCAGGACTCAAATATTGCGCAGCTGTAAAAGGCTGAGACAAAACAAAGTCTTGTGCCTTAGCTATCTGTATGATTCCAATGAACAAAAATGATATGTAGATTTTAAATTTCAAACTTACTTTAATAAATAAAGTCTAGGGGTGTCTTCGTATATCTTACCACCCGCAATCTCAATTCTATATTTTACAAAATAAATGCCCATATCCTGCATCACATCTTTATATCTACCATCCCATTCTTTAGAAATATCACTTGTACTAAACATTAAAATTCCATTTCGATTATAAATCTGCAATCTTAATGTTACCCCTGTAGTATTATTGAATATGATTTTGAATTTATCATTTTTACCATCCCCATTTGGGGTAAAGGCATTAGGTACAGCAAAAGGGATAGGACTTCCAGTAATATTAGCTGATGCAGTTGCTGTAGTATTCGTTAAACTATAATTACCTGCGTCAATACCTGAAATACTTATTCCAGTTACAGTAACATTTTTATTATTGCCAACATCTTTCGTGTCAAATTCCGCAAGAATATATGTGGATGAAATCACATCACCAATAATCTTATTTTCTGATAATGTAACGTCAGCTTTTTTGTTACCATCATATGGCTTGTTTTTTGCAATAGCACTAACTGTTAAATTCTTTGCATTTATAGAAGCTATTCCAGTAGCAGTTGAACTGATTAGACTATAATTTCCCGCATCTGTTCCAGTTAAGTTGATGCCGTTTATTGTAACTGTTTTTCCAACGCCAACATTCTTATTATTAAATGTTGATCCAGTTTTATTCACAGTTAAAACATCGCCAGATATCCTATTATCTGAAAAAACGACCGTTGCATTCATATTCCCATCATATTCTTTATTAGCAGCAGAAGCACTAATTGTTAAACTCTTGGCTGTTATACTAGCTGTTCCCGTAGCTGTCGCATTGGTAATTGTGTAATTACCCGCATCTGTTCCTGCTAATGTAATTCCAATAATATTAACTGTTTTGGATGATCCAGCATTCTTATTATTAAATGTTACTCCTGTTTTATTGACTGTTAAATCATCACCAGTTAGCCTATTATCTGTTAAGCTTGCAATTGCAGTAATATTACCATCGTATACTTTATCCAAAACAGTAGCACTTATCGTTAAATTTCTTATTGTTATACTCGCCGTACCTGCAGCAGTTGTATTGGTGATTGTATAATTACCTGCATCTGTTCCAGTTAAACTAATACCACTCACTGTTACTGCTTTGCCTGTGCCGATATTCTTATTATTAAATGTTGCGGTTTTATTCACTGTTAAATCATCACCTGTCACCCTATTATCTGTTAAGGTTGCATTTGCAGTAGTATTGCCATCGTACATCTTATCCAAAACAGTAGCGGTTATTGTTAAACTCCTTACTGTTATACTTGCAGTTCCTGCAGATGTTGTAGTTGCATTTGTTAATGTATAGTTGCCTGCATCTGTTCCTGTTAAGGTAATACCACTCACTGCAACAGCCTTATCTGTGCCGATATTCTTATTATTAAACGTTGCACTCTTATCCACCGTGAATACATCTCCAGATATCCTATTATCTGTTAAGGTTACATTTGCATTAGTATTACCATCGTATACTTTATCCGAAGTAGTAGCACTTATCGTTAAACTTCTCACTGTTATACTTGCTGTTCCTGCATCTATTGCACTTGTGTATGTATAGTTGCCTGCATCTGTTCCAGTTAAACTAATACCACTAACAGATACAGTTTTG
>JBDKGO010000014.1:0-51020 GCA_039798125.1 Bacteroidota bacterium
AATTTTGAAATACAACTTGTTAAGAATGCTACATTATCAGGTGCTGCTTATTCTGTTGTAGCTTCCGATGCTAATGTTATGTTTGATGTTAATGCTACTGCAATGACTGGTGGAACAATAGTTCAAATAGAATATGTAGCTGGATCTAACCATGGACAATCAGTTTTAAATTCAGTTTCAACATTCAATTGGGATTATCAATTAGGAGCATCTCTTGCAGGAGTAAGTGATGTTTATACTATTGGTGTAAGAGTTTTATCTGGAACTGGTGATATAATAGGTTCTTTAACTTTTTATGATTTAACGCAATAATACTATGGCTAATTATTATAAAAACGCATTCTACGATCCGAACACAACAACAGCTGTAACTGTATATTCATGCCCTTCTAATTCAAGAGCAATTATACAAAACATACAAGTAACTAATGAATCTGGTTCTAAAGTATTAAAAGCATCTATTACTGATTCTTCTGCAGCAGCTACTTATCAAATAGCTTATGCTAGTATTTCAGGACCTACGATTTGCAATATAGCAAGTGGGCCAATTATTTTAGAAGAAAGTGATTCTTTAAAGCTTGCAACTTCTAATGTATCTTATATAAGTGCAGTAGTATCAATTTTAGAAATGAATAGAAACGATCAAAACGGGTAATGGCTAGAAAAGTACAAACAGGTCACGGAACCTTTATTAAACACACTAATAAAAAAAGACCGGGAAGACACAGTAAAAGACCTAATAAAAGAAATAGAAGAAAACCATATAACGGACAAGGGAGAAAACAATGATGTTTTATATCTGGCATACATTAATAGTATTATTATTTGTAGCTTTTTCATTTTTTATGGGGTATAAATTAGGTAAGAGCAAATCAGATAAAAAAGAAGAAGTTAAACGTAAATGCCCAATGGGTTTTAATTGATATGGATGAAGAAATATTATTAACGGATCAACACATAAAAGAATATAGGCTTATAGATGGTAAACAAGTACCAGTTATAAAGTGTCCTACAAAAATTACTTATAGAAACAAAGTAACTGGCGAAGTTTATGAATCGGCTGCTGAAGCAAATGCTGATGTAGCTTAATATATAAAATTTATTCTTCAATATCGTATTCTTTAATTTTTCTGTACAATGTTCTTTCACTGATGCCAAGGTCGGTAGATGCATCTTTACGACGTCCTCTATGTTTTTTTAGTGCCTTTAAAATTAGTTCTTTTTCTTTATCCATGATATTTAAAGACTCTTCTATTTCATAATGGTTCTGCATATCATTGTCAATGATGACAGGTTGATGATGCGGCAATTGCATTGCGGGACTAGGCATACTTACATTGGAGATTTGACTGTTCGATGGAACAATATCTTCCTTTAATTCATTGATGATGGCTTCTTTTGTAAAATGCGCCGCTTGTCCAGATAAACTTGGGTTTTGTAAAATCTCTAAAAACATTTTCTTTAACTCGTTGACATCTTTTTTCATGTCAAAAAAGAGCTTGTATAAAATCTCACGTTCATTGGCAAATTCACCTACAGGCGTGCCTGTTACCATTGGCATTTTATTAGCTGTATGTTTTGGTAAAAATGAGTTCAATTGCGCTGCATCTATATGGTCGTTTTTACTCAATACAGAAATTTGCTCTGCAATATTTTTTAATTCACGCACATTGCCAGGCCAACCATAAGCAGTTAAAAGTCCTCTAGCTTCTTCGTCTAAATAAATGGGCTTGGTTTTATATTTTTCAGCAAAATCCACCACGAATTTTCTAAATAATAAAGGGATATCTTCCTTGCGGTCTCTCAATGATGGAACACGAATAGGTACGGTGTTCAATCTGTAATATAAATCTTCTCTAAATTTTCCTTTTTCTGTAAACTCAATCAATTCTCTATTGGTTGCAGCAATCACACGCACATCTGTTTTTTGTACTTTAGAAGAACCTACACGAATGAATTCGCCAGTTTCTAAGACACGTAATAATCTTGCCTGTGTACCTAAGGGCATTTCGCCAATCTCATCTAAGAAAATTGTACCACCACTCACCGTTTCAAAATAACCTTTTCGGCTATCTACGGCACCAGTAAATGAACCTTTTTCATGACCAAATAATTCCGAATCAATCGTGCCTTCTGGAATGGCACCGCAGTTAACAGCAATAAATGGGTTGTGTTTTCGGGAGGATAAGCTATGAATGATTTGAGAAAAAACTTCTTTACCAACACCACTTTCACCCACAATAAGTACCGTTAAATCTGTTGCAGCAACCTGCTCTGCAGTATTTAATGCATGATTCAGTAAGGGCGTATTGCCAATGATACTGAATCTATTTTTTAATGATTGTAAATCCATGGCATGAATAAATTAAATGATATCTCCTAATAATGTTCCTTTTGTAAAATTGTGAATCTTGACTTGAGCATAATCTCCTTTTGTATAATTGAAATTGCCTTTCGGAAAAACAACTACCTTATTTTGACTCGTACGGCCCATCCATTCTGCTTCATTCCTTTTACTATTCCCTTCAATCAGTACCTCAAATACGCTACCCACATCTCTTTTATTGCTTTCATTAGAGAGTATCCATTGTGCATCCACAATTTCTTGTAACCTTCTTTTTTTGGTGACTAAGTCTATATCATCTTCATACCTTCTCGCAGCCAATGTGCCTGGACGTTCAGAATAAAAATACATATAGCTTAAATCGTAATTTGCATATTGCATCAAGCTAATGGTGTCTTGATGATCCTCTTCAGTTTCGGTGCAAAAGCCAGCAATGATATCCGACGTAATACTACACTTTGGTAGTAAAGCACGAATGCGGTCAATCTTTGACATATACCATTCTCTAGTATAAGTCCTGTTCATTAATTGCAACATTCTTGTACTGCCACTTTGTACAGGCAAGTGGATATGTTTGCAAATATTATCATACTTGACAATGGTATGTAAGACTTCGTCCGTAATATCTTTAGGATGAGAAGTGCTAAAACGAACGCGAAGGCTTGGGTCAATTTGTGCCACCTCCTCGAGTAACATAGCAAATGTAGTTGTTGCATTATTTTCTGGATTGCTCCAATAATAACTGTCTACATTTTGCCCTAATAATACCACTTCTTTATATCCTTTTTCAAATAAGTCTTTACATTCTGCGAGAATAGAATAGGCATCACGGCTTCGTTCACGGCCTCTTGTAAATGGCACTACACAGAAACTACACATGTTATTACAGCCACGCATGATAGATACAAAAGCACTAATACCATTGTTGTCTAATCTAACGGGTGCAATGTCACCATAGGTTTCGTCTCTACTTAATAATACATTCACCGCTTTTTGTCCAGTGCCTGCATTGGCAATCAGATCGGGTAGGGTTCTATATGCATCGGGCCCAACCACTAAGTCCACCAATTTTTCTTCTTCTAATAATTGGGCTTTTAATCTTTCCGCCATACAACCCAGCACACCTACTAAAACGCCAGGGTTGGCTTGTTTTAATCTCCTAAATTCTGTCAATCGCTTACGAATAGTTAGCTCAGCTTTCTCACGAATAGAGCATGTATTGATCAGGATTAAATCTGCGATTTCGATATTTTTGGTGCCACCAAAACCATTCTTTTCTAATATGGCTGCAACCACTTCACTGTCAGCAAAGTTCATTGCACAACCATAGCTCTCTACATAGAAATGTTTTTCGAATACCCCCGAATTTGCCTGACTCGCATAGGCTTCGCCTTGTCTAGCTTCATCTTGGGTTTTATCTATGAGTAAATCGGGTTCCATGCACTTGATTTGAAATGCAAACTTAGTCAAAATATTTTTATGTGTCAACTTGTCAGAAAAAATTCCTAATCCTTTGATATACAAATGGTTAAAATCATATGACTTATATTGTAATAAATTTTATATAAACCTATTAATCAATCGATTATTGACTAGTTTGTATATTTATAAAAATTTGCCCATGCTCAAAGGAGTGCTTCTATTGTTGACTGTTTTTTGTTTAAATGCAGTAATTGCGCAGGACTTGGTGGTGGCAAAATTGAGATCTGAAACTTCAAGAAGTATAAAAAAAGATACCGATACAAGTAATTGGAACTGGAAGCATGGGGGGTTGTACAATTTGAATGTATCACAAAGTTCATTGAGCAACTGGGCTGCTGGGGGGGATAATTTCAATATGACAATCAATAGTTTCTTTAATTATTTCGCCTTTTATAAAAAAGAACGTCAGTCTTGGGACAATAATTTTGATGTCAATCTTGGATTTGTTCAGTCCACCTCACAAGGCGGCAGGAAGAATGATGACCGTTTAGACCTACTAAGCAAATATGGTTATAAGATGGACACAGTAGGGAAATGGTATATCTCTGGTTTATTTAATTTTCGTTCTCAACTTTTTGATGGGTATAGTTTTAGCGGCACAAAAGCAAATTTCACCTCTTCATTTTTTGCGCCAGCATATATGATCATTTCTGCAGGTTTGGATTATAAGCCTGATAATAATTTTTCGATTTTCTTTTCTCCTTTGACATCTAGAACCACATTGGTTTTAAACAAAACATTATCCAACTTAGGAAAATATGGTGTGGATACAGGCAGGATGATTAAAAGAGAAACAGGTTTATTTGTGACTGTGAACTATAGTAAAGCCATCGCCACAAATATTTATTATAGAGGTCGTGCGGATTTCTTCTCAAATTATTATGATAAGCCTGAGAATGTCAATTTTTTCATGACCAATTTATTTACCTTCAAAATCAATAAAAACTTTTCAGCGACGTATAATTTGGATTTGATTTATGACGATAAGATCCGCATATTTGGACCAAATAAAAAATCACCAGGGTTACAAACTAAGAGTATTATTGGAATTGGATATTTCAGAAACCTTGCTGTAAAGAAAAAATTGGTTGACACAAAGCCTAAGGCATCAAGTTTATCAAGTGGCGAATAAGTTTGAACCTATTTAGATATGACTTTGAGGGTATGCTTAATTTTATTTGCTTTATGCGTTAAGTCCTGGTAGTCATTGCTCATGATGGTGACATGCCCCATTTTTCTGCCTGGTTTGGTAGTGGTTTTTCCATATAAATGCACAAATACATTTTCCATCCTCAGCACTTCGTCTAAGCCTTCATAAACTACTTCACCACTAAAACCTTCTGCTCCAATTAGATTCACAATGGCACTTGGTAAAATTGGCGAAGGGTTACCTAATGGGTAATCTAAAATGACTCTTATTAACATATCATATTGACTACAGTAATTGGCTTCAATAGTATGGTGTCCGCTATTGTGCACTCTTGGCGCAGTTTCGTTCACAAGGATTTCTCCATTTTGGTCTACAAATAATTCAATTGCAAAAAGTCCAGGGCTCTTTAAAGATTGAACTACTTTTCTGGCAATGGCTTCGGCTTTCCAAAGTTGCTTCTCTTCTATTTTTGCAGGACTTAATTGGTAGTCCAATAAATTATATACTTGGTCAAAAACCATTTCGGCAGGAGGGAAGATGACTGTTTCGCCTTTTGCATTCATGCCTACAATCAATGCCAATTCTTTTACAATGTTTACTTTTTCTTCTAAAACCGCTGGCGCATTAAAACCCAATGCAATGGATTTTTCATTTTCAATTACTTGAACACCTTTACCATCATATCCGCCCTCTGCTAATTTGTGCACTGCAGGTAATAAATCTACATGTTGCTGAATCTCTTGGGCTGTATGGGTGATCACAAAGTTGGAACTTGGAATTTCATTGTCTGCATAAAATTGTTTTTGGGCAATTTTATTTTTGATGGTTCTAATTGCAGCTGGGGTAGGATATATTTTAACGCCTTCTTTTTCTAATTGTGTTAAAGCATCTACATTCACCGCTTCAATCTCAATGGTCAATGCGTCTAATTGCTTCCCGAATTGGTATACCGTATCATAATCTAGAATATCGCCTACAGAAAAATGGTGGCATAAATGTGCTGCTGGGCAGTTAGGATCTTTCTCTAATACATAGGTCGTTAAATCATAGTTTGCTGCTGCTTGTAAAAGCATCCTACCCAATTGTCCACCGCCTAAAATACCTACCTTCATATCACTAAATTTTGATAGGGCAAATATAAGTTAGTTAGGTTATTTTTGCTAAAGAACGATATAATACAAGTATTCATGAAAGAACCCATCATTCAGGTAAAGGATTTAACCAAGTCCTACGACGACTTTGAAGCAGTCAGAGGCATTAGTTTTGACGTGTATAAAGGAGAGATTTTTGGGTTGTTAGGTCCCAATGGTGCAGGTAAATCCACCACTTTAGAAATCATTGAAACCCTAAGACAAAAGTCTGGAGGGACAGTGATAGTAGATGGGATGAATTTAGATACAGATCCAGAAGCAATTAAAAAAATGATTGGGGTGCAATTGCAGACTGCAGGCTTTTATCCTAATTTGAATTTAACGGAGCTTATACATTTGTTTGTTGGATTATATCAAATGCAGATGGATCCGATGGAACTATTGGCTAAAGTAGATTTAGTAGACAAAGCAAAAGCAAAGTTCAAGGAATTGAGTGGGGGACAGAAGCAAAGATTTTCAATTGCCACCACACTCATCAATCGTCCAAAAATTATTTTTTTAGATGAACCCACCACTGGTTTAGATCCACAAGCAAGAAGGAATCTTTGGGATCTGATCCTAGAAATTAGAAACAATGGAACCACTGTTATCATCACCACACATTATATGGACGAGGCGGAAGTATTATGTGATAGAGTTGCAATCATTGATAGTGGTAAAATTATTGGTATCAATTCACCGAATCAATTGATTGATGAATTGGTGGAGAGTGGATTTGAAAAAGAAAAAGAAGTGAAGAAGGCGAATTTGGAAGATGTTTTTATCCATATGACAGGAAAACAATTAAGAGAAGCTTAAAAATATAATTATGACAACAGACCCTAGGTACCCCATTGGAAAGTATGAAATGAAACCTTATTCAGAAGCCACAAAAAATGAATGGATCAATGCATTGAGACATTTGCCAAAAGATGTAGAAATGGCTGTATTGAATTTAGATAAAGTACATTTAGAAACGCCTTATAGAGATGGCGGTTGGACAGTACAACAGCTCGTGCATCATATTGCAGACAGTCATATGAATGCCTTTGCAAGATTTAAATTAGGACTGACCGAAGAAGTGCCAACGATAAAAGCATATGATGAAAATAAATGGGTGTCGATGGCAGATGCATTGGATACACCAATCAATTATTCTATGACTTTGTTACATGCATTGCATGAAAGATGGGCTAATTTATTAGCTAGTTTAACAGAAGAACAATGGGAAAGAAAAATATTTCATCCTGGTAGAAATGCCGAAGTAAGTTTATGGGATTTGTTTGCCATCTATGCATGGCATGGTAAACATCATGTAGCGCATATCACTGCTCTAAGAGCCAACAAAGGATGGTAACTTTATAAAAAATTAGTTCTGTCTACTTCGGCGACTAAAAATATACTGCCAATCACAAGAATTAAATCTTGCTGGTTGGCATTTTTTATGGCAGCATCTAAGGCGATATTCACATCTTCAAAGGAATGTCCATTTAATCCAATTGTATTGGCTTGTGCTGCTAATTCGGCAACAGGTAATGCTCTTGGAATAGGTGCTTGTGTGAAATAATACAATGCATTTTTAGGAAGTAATTGAAGCACAGCTTGCACGTCTTTGTCCTTCACCATGCCAGTAACGATATGTAATTGTGGATAATGCAAGGAGGCCAATTGTTCTAATAATGCATGTATGCCATGTTCGTTGTGTGCCACATCTAAAATCACTCTTGGACTATCTTGAATACATTCCCATCTGCCCATTAAGCCATTGTTTTTTTTAACCTGTGCTAAAGCTTTTAATACTTTATTCGCGGTAAGCTTCCAGCCCATAGTTGAAAGCAATTGCGTGGCCACTAAAACCGTTTTTAAATTTTTAGCTTGGTATTTTGCAGGTAGGTCACATGTGATGGTAAAGTTTTTTGGGAATAGTGGTGCGTCTAATAAATGAATAAGGGGTTGATTGAATTCAAATAATGCATCTTGCCAATTGTTTTGAAAGCTTTTAAATTCAATAAAATCTTCTGCAAAATAAATAGGTGCATTTTCTTGATTGGCTTTGTCTTCAAATACTTTTTTTGTAGCAGGATCCAATGCGCCTATCACAACGGGGGTTGCATTTTTAATGATACCGGCTTTTTCTGATGCAATGGCTTCTAAAGTATTTCCTAGCAAAGCCATGTGATCAAATCCAATATTAGTAATAATAGATAGTTCTGGGCTAATCACATTCGTGCTATCAAGTCTACCTCCTAATCCTGTTTCAATGATTGCGATATCCACTTTTTCTTCTGCAAAATAATCGAAAGCCATGCCTACTGTGATTTCAAAAAAAGAGGGTTCTATTTTTTCGATACAAGGTTTTATTTTATCGGTAAAATCAACCACAAAATCTTGACTACACATTTGACCATTGACTTTAATACGCTCTCTAAAATCATATAGATGTGGTGAAGTATACAAGCCGGTTTTGTAGCCAGCTTCTTGAAAGATGGATGCAAGCATATGACTTGTGGAACCTTTACCATTGGTGCCTGCTATATGTATCGTTTTTATTTTCTTTTCAGGATGTCCAAGAAATTTACAAATTGCAATGGTGTTGTCTAAATTTGGTTTGATTGCAGCAGCGCCAATCCTACTAAACATAGGTAGCCTAGTATATAAATAGTCAATCGTTTCTTGATACCGCATACAAATTGGGGGCTTATTGAATATCAAATTTGAATTTCACCGTCACAATTGAACTATGATCAGCCGAATTGAAATTAATTTTTGTCAAGTATTCCACAATCGCTCTTTTGTATTTTGAGTCATTGGAGGAGGAGCCTCTGGAAATTTGTATAAACCTTCCAACACCATTTGGATTCACTTCTATTTCTGCATAAATGGTAGCAGGAGGCACATCTCCATTGAATGAATAGGTTTTTGTTACCCTTCTGTCGCCTTTGGTTACAAAAGGCCCTCCACTGCCAGTATAGGCTTTGCCATTGATGGAGCCGTTCTCCACACCTTGATCTCCTTTACCACCAGCAATGCCTTGGTCCTTCACTGCATTGTAACTGTCTTGATTGTTTCCGCCAGTGCCGTTACCACCTGCATATTTTCCCATTAAGGCTTTCGGCTTTGCAGGAATAGGAACAGGATTATTTTTTGCATTTGTTTTTACTTTCCCAGAACGAATTGCTTCGTCGTTTGGATCGTTTGAAACTGTATTAATTTTTGTAGTATTACTAGCAGCTACCTTAGCAGATCTTCTTGTGGAGCCTTGTTCTGGGGCAGGTGCTTCTTTTGACATGGGCGGTATGGCTCCAGCACCAGTATTGCTATTGCCTAAGTTCACTTCCATGTATTCTGGTAATGGGGGAACTACGGTAGGTGCAGGCTCTTGCCATTTTAAAACAAAAAAAATCAATGAGAGCCCGAAACAGATTAGTCCTGTATAGACAGCAGCTTTAATATTCTTTTCTTGTTCAAAACTCAATTGCATAGTTTAAAATTAATGCAAAAAAACGTCATATCCCAATCTAAGCAAGGTAGCTACAATCACTATTAAGAAAATTTTACGAATAAATTGGTTACCCTTCTTTAAAGCCATTCTAGAACCAAAAAATCCACCAGCAGCATTACATATGGACATTGGGATGGCTACCGGCCAAAGGATTACCCCTTTACCAATGAATAAGATTAAAGAGCCAAGATTGGTAGAAAGGTTTACAATTTTTGCATGGGCACTAGCATGTAAGAAGTCGTATCCCAAAATGGAAATAAATGCTAATACAAATAAACTTCCAGCACCAGGACCAATGAAACCATCATAAAATCCAATGAGAAGACAAATCATAATGCCTTTGAGTGTAGCAAACTTTATGTGCTCTTTTTGCAAAGATTGACCAAGGTCTTTTTTTGTAAATGTATAAATTGCCATTACAAGTAATACAAAAAAGATCACTGGTTTCATAAACTGACTACTCATTCTGGTTAATAATAAAGAACCAGAAAAAGCTGCAGTAAATGCGATGCTTGTAAATAAAAGTATTCTTAAAAGTGGAATTTTAACTTTTTGCAAATATTGATAGGTCGCAAAACAAGTGCCAATAAATGAGGGTACTTTGAGTGTACCAATGACTGTTGAAACTGCCTGTGTTGGCATCATTATCAGTCCCGCTGGAACTTGTATTAATCCTCCTCCGCCCACTACAGCGTCTACATAGCCTGCTAAAAAGGCAATCAAACATAAAAATAGAATTGTACTAAGCTCCATGTTTTATTTTTGATGGCCAGGTGTTGATCACAATTCCAGTGATAATAATTACACCGCTAAGGATTTGAAAAAAATTAAATTGTTCATTCAGCACAAAAAGTGCTTCAATAGAACTCAGAAAAGGGATTAAAGTACCAAATAAGGCAGTTTTTGCAGATCCCATTCTGTGAATTGCATTATTCCACAATAAATAGGCAATGGTTGAGTTGCCTATTCCAAGATATAAAGCAATGAATAAAAGTTGGTTGTTAAAATGAACTGGTTGGATATAATTCATTTCATAAATTGCAAAAGGGCATAAAAGAATAGTCCCAATTGCAAAAAGCACAAGCAAGAAACTATTGTTTGAAATGCCAATTGGTTTTTTACGAACAAATACATTGTAAGTCCCAAAACATAATCCAGCACCTATCATCCACAAATCACCTGTTGCAATTCTAAAATGCAGTAAAGTATTAAGGTCACCTTTACTTAATAAAACTAAAATACCCATGATGCCTAATACTATCCCTGCGATACTTTTCCAATTCAATTTTTCTTGCACTAGCCATGCTGCCAATAAAGTAGCAACAATTGGATGAATCGTTGATCCAAATAATGCCATATTGATGGCTGTGGTGGAATGTCCAGCTTGGTAGATCATCGTATTGTATAAAGCAACACCCACCAGTGCCATCCAGAAAAAATAACTAAAATTATTTTTGAATAATTGCTTTTCTCTTTTGAAATTATTGATCGCAAAAGGAAGCATAGTAATGGTTGCAATAGACCACCTAAAAAATGCTAGACTAATTGGGCCAGCCAATTGAATGGCATACCTAGAAACAATAAAATTACCAGACCATATAACACATGCAGTTATGGCAAGTATCGTGCCTATTTGAACTTCTTTATTGTAATGTCTTTTCAAAATTGATCCAAATTAATGATGTGCAAATTCAGTAGCATAATCACCTTTGATACGTTCAATAGGAGGATTAAAATAGCCAAATTTTAAATCAGGAAATTCTTCTCTAATTAATTCCATCATTTGTTTAATACCCATGATCTCACCTGGCTCTGTCACACCAATCTTTCCTAGGTACCAATCTGGATCGATATTAAAATTACGCCACTGAATCATTTTTAATCCAGTGTCTTTGATCAATTGTCTAAGTGCTTCGTATTCTGCCACAGTATCAGTCATGCCAGGGAAAACAAAATAATTGATGCTTGTCCATTTACCTGCGGCAGACATGACTTTTAAACTTTCAACAATATCTTGGAAAGTGTAGTTATTTGGTCGATAATAGGCATTGTAAATTTCGGGTCTGGCAGAATTCGTACTCACTCTTAAACTATCCAAGCCAACAGCAGCTAGTGCAGCAACTGCAACAGGATTAGAACCATTTGAATTGATATTGATACTGCCTTTATCCGTATGTTTTCTGATTTCAATAATGGCTTCTTTGATCGTCTCCCACATTAACAATGGCTCACCCTCACAACCTTGTCCAAAACTTACAATTGGGAAAGGTGCCGACATTAAATGTGGTACCGTATATTCTACTACTTCGGCAGCAGTTGGTTTAAAAGATAAACGTTCTTGGTTGGAAACAATTTCTTCCTCGATTGGTTGAAAAGAAATACAACCAATGCAATTGGCATTACAAGCAGGTGAAATAGGGATGGGGCACTCCCATCTTCCCATCGCAAAATTTCTTGCTGCTGGACAATGATAAGTCATGCAACAGTTTTGCATTAGGTGTTGCACCAATCTATTCTCGCCATATGTTTTTAATAAATGTGCTGCGCCATAGTCAATCGTTTCTTGGTCATAGCCTTCACAATCCTGGCGAATATCTTGTTCAATTCTTACTGCTGGGACATAATTGATACCATCTAACCAACCCACAGCAGTGTAACAAAATAAAGGCAACAATGGCGCTTCAGGTAAAGATTCATAAGCTGCGATATACAATCCAGTATGTGCAGGAGGAATGAAAGCAGCAACTGCCCATCCTTTTTCACATAAACGCATTTCACCACTATCTACATCAATACCTATGCCTCTTCGGCCTGGTAATTCATATAAGCTTCCACCCTCAGGTAAAGGAATCCAGTCTTCCTCTGGAATTGGGTAGGCATCCCATCCAGCCCTGCCAACCACATACAAGGTCTCATCTTCAAAGATGTTGCCTTCGCCGTCTGAATACAATAAATAAGGGGACTCGGTTAGTGCCATAATTAGTTGTTTTTAGCTAGATGCTCCGCGCAAAAAGCATTGAATTCGTTTTTGATCGTTTCGGTTACAGGCTCATTGATTTGTTTTTGAATCAATTTATTGTTCTTGAAATCGATTGTAATATAATCGTCTTTAATCAACATATTATTGATTTCTGCCCAAGGGTATAATTTTTTTGGGAAGGTGTTCACTAAGACACCAGCAGGGTCTACTGCTAATTCATATGGAAATTTCACTTGACGCTCAAAAAGTGCTGCAATAAGGAACACGCCAGCGATCAACAAAGCGTTTGGAAGTAGAAACCAACCCCATGAAGCAAATACCAAACCTAATCGGTAATAAGGGACGCCTCCTTTTATCTTCTGGTAAACGCAAAATATCCACCAACTAGCCACCGAAGTCATGATGGCAATTAAAAGGGCAGGACTAGGATATAAGCCCGCATAGAGTGCATAAGAAAGTGCCATTAAGGTGATCAGAAGCATCAATTGACTGACACGGTCTACGTTCTTAAAATCGGGACTTTTGCAAACAATGATATAGTCAAAAAGGCGCATAATTGAAGTTTATGAGATGCGTAAAATTTGATGCAATTTAAGGCCATTTAGTTAACTTTGCGGTATGAAGAAAACACATCTTATTTTATTGGTCTTAATTGCTGCAGCAATTGTAGTGTTAATAAGCTATACAGGCGATTTAAGTAGCTATGAAACAGTTGCTTCTGCAAAGCAAAAAGAAGGGAAATATGTGAATTTGATCGTAAAAATGGATAAATCTGTACCTGTACAATACGATCCAGTAAAAGATCCTAATCTCTTAAAATTTAATGTAGAAGATAGCTTGGGGGGTAAAATTGCAGTAGTTTATCGAAATACCATGCCTACAGATATGGAAAAGTCTGAACGTTTGGTGTTGAAAGGACGTGTTCAGGGGGATGCATTTGAGTGTAGCTCAATTGTGATGAAATGCCCTTCTAAATACAAGGACAATCCAGATGCAATGAAAGAGCAACCGGTAACCATTACCAACTAATCAAAATTAAAACATGCAGTCAACTCAGTTTATTGGGGAACATTTGTTACCTGGTCAAATAGGTTATTTTTTATCCATCTTATCTTTTGTAGCTTCTTTGGTGGCTACATTTTCGTTTGCGAAAGCATTTTATGCAAAAGAGATGGAGGTGGAAGCAAGTTGGAAAAAATTAGCAAGAACGGCATTTTTGATTGAGGCATTGACAGTGGTTGGAAGTTTTGTGGTTTTATTTTACGTGATCTACAATCATTTGTTTGAATATAAATATGCATATACGCATAGTGATAAAAATTTACCATTTGAGTATTTATTAAGTTGTTTTTGGGAAGGACAGGAAGGCAGTTTTTTATTGTGGAGTTTTTGGCATGCAGTCTTGGGATTGATTTTAATTAAGACAGCCAAAGCACATGAAGCTGGTGTGATGATGGTGATTAGCTTTGCCCAGTTGATGCTCGCCTCCATGGTGATTGGCTTATATGTGTTTGATGTAAAAATTGGGTCTAGTCCATTTATTTTATTGAGACATGAAATGAATTGGCCAATTTTATCCAGACCAGATTATGTGCAACTCTTAAAAGATGGTACAGGCTTAAATACATTATTACAGAATTATTGGATGGTCATTCATCCGCCTATTTTATTTTTAGGATTTGCCAGCACCATCGTTCCATTTGCTTATGCGGTAGCTGGTTTATTGAAGAAAGAGCACAACTGGATTAAATCTGCATTGCCTTGGGCTAATTTTTCGGCCGGGATATTGGGTTTAGGTATTATGATGGGAGCTGCATGGGCTTATGAGAGTTTGACCTTTGGTGGTTATTGGGCATGGGATCCAGTTGAGAACGCTTCTTTAGTGCCATGGTTGACTTTGGTGGCTGGTATTCATACGGCCATGATCTTTAATAAAACCGGGGCTAGTTTAAAAGCTACTTATTTATTCCTTGGCATTAGTTTCTTATTAATTGTGTATTCTACTTTTTTAACAAGAAGTGGTATTTTGGGAGATACCTCTGTACATGCTTTCACCGATTTAGGCATGAATGGGCAGTTGCTATTTTTCTTATTCATCTTTGTTATTCCATTCTTTGTTTTATACTTTGTGCGTTATAAACACATGCAAGAACCTTTGAAGGAGGATGCGATTGATAGCAGAGAATTTTGGATGTTGATTGGTTCTTTGGTTCTTGTACTTTCTGCGGCGGTAATCATTATTAAGACTTCTACACCAGTATTCAATAAAATTTTCGATACTAAAATTGCGCCTCCAGAAGATCCTGAGTTTGCGCACAACCAGGTACAAATATTTGTTGCCATCATCATTGGTGCATTGACAGCAATTGGACAGTTTTTGAAATATAAAACAACTCCATTGGCTTATTTCAAAAAACAAATGATCTGGCCATCCATCATCACAATAATCATTAGTGTTGTTATTTTTGTTTTTGTTGGTGTGGCATATGATGACAAAGGCGCTGGATTTTTAGGGGCTATTTATATAGCGATAGTGACTTCTGTTTTTGCGATCGTTGGCAATATTGCTTATTGGTCTGTGGTCCTAAAAGGAAAATTAAAATCAGCAAGTTCGTCTATTGGACATATTGGATTTGGTTTGGTTTTGGCTGGTATTTTTATTTCTTCGGCAAACAAAACCACATTAAGCTACAATACAACTGGGATAAGTCCTTTAAGAGTTGACTCCACGCAAAAAAATAGTCCAGTAGGTGACCCAAGAGAAAACTTAACTTTATTTGAAACCATCGAAACGGATATGGGCAAATACAATGTGACTTATGAAAGAGATACATTTGATGCACTTGGAAAAAGATATTTTGAATTGAAGTTTAAAGAAAAGAAAACTGGAGAGACATTTAAGTTATATCCTGATGTATTAAAAAATAATAAAGGCATGGAGGGCTTCTCTGCCAATCCATCTTCGAAGCATTATTTACACAAAGATATTTTTGTGTACGTGACATCTTTTCAAGACCATACAGAGGAAGATACCACAAGCTTCAAGCCAATCAATATTACTGTAGGAGATTCTATTTTTTATAGCAATGGTTATATTAAATTAGAGAAAGTGAATGTGAATCCTCCTGGAGACAGACCTGCTGGGGTGAATGAATTGAGATTGCAATTGAATGTGGTTTCAAAAGAAGGTTTAAAATATGTGGCAGAGCCAGGTATATTATTGGAAGGATTGAATCTGACTTCAAAAGTGGATACGATTAAAGCACAGAATTTAGTATTGAGTTTTAATAAAGTAATTGACCAAGAAAAAGGCATTTTAGAAATAGGGGTGAAGGAGTCCACTGCTTTAACGAACCTTATTACATTAAAAGTTTATGAGTTCCCTTGGATCAATTTATTATGGCTGGGTGTGATTGTAACCACCATTGGATTCATGATGGGCGCCTATTATCGTTTTAAGAAATAGGGTTACTTTTTGTATATTAGTGTATCAATACATATGAGAACCATCTTTTGTATACTACTATTTGTGATGACAATAAGCTTGCCAAAGCAGCTTTTTGCACAGACGAGTCAGTATGATACTGTTAGAGTGGAAGCCTATATTACGCCAGAGGGTGACACGATTCCTCAATCTTGGTTACCAACGGTCTTGGTGTCTGCAGTTCAAACGAATGCTTTAAAAAATTACTGGAAAAATTGGACAAGATTGCGCAATGCGGTGTATGTCACCTATCCTTATGCTGTAACAGCAAGTAAAGTCATACGATCAGTGAATGCACAATTAGCCAATGTACAGGATGAAAAATTAAGAAAGCAGATTATTAAGTCCAGAGAAAAAGAATTGAAAAGAGACTTTGCTGATAAAGTGACCAATTTATCTGTTTATCAGGGAAAGGTCCTTATGAAGTTAATCAATCGTGAAACTGGCAATAATTGTTACCAGTTAATTAAGGAATATAAAGGCGGGTTGAATGCTGGCTTGTGGCAAACGGTTGCCTTTGTCTTTGGAAGTAGTTTAAAGCAACCCTATAGCCCCAATGGGGAAGACCAAGAGATCGAAAAATTGGTTTTAGAAGTACAAAAAGTATACGGAATCAAGGGCTAATACAGCATACTAAAATGCGATAGGTTTTTGGGGTAGGTTTTTGTACCTTTACCCGAATAGATCATATCCTATGAGCGACGAAAAAAGTTTAAATTTTATTGAAGAAATTATTTCCCAAGACCTAGCAACCGGGAAACATAAAAGTATATTGACTAGGTTCCCTCCAGAACCAAATGGATATTTACATATTGGTCATGCAAAAAGTATTTGTTTAAATTTTGGGCTTGCTGAAACTTTTGGTGGTGCCACGAATTTAAGATTTGATGATACCAACCCAGTGACAGAAGATACAGAATATGTAGAAAGCATCAAAGCCGATTTAAAATGGCTGGGTTTCAATTGGATTAAAGAATGTTATGCCTCAGATTATTTTGATCAATTGTATGCTTTTGCAGTGCAATTAATCGAAAAAGGCTTGGCCTATGTGGATGATAGTTCTGCCGAAGAAATTGCGCAACAAAAAGGAACTCCTACACAGCCTGGAACTGGTAATGCATTCAGAGAAAGAAGCATACAAGAGAACTTAAGCTTGTTTGCGGAAATGAAAGCAGGGAAGTACAATGATGGCGAAAAAGTATTACGTGCTAAAATTGATTTAGCAAGTCCAAATATGCATATGCGTGATCCTTTGTTGTATCGTATTAAAAAAGCACATCACCATCGCACAGGAGACCAATGGTGTATTTATCCAATGTATGATTTTGCACATGGACAAAGTGACTCCATCGAACATATCACCCATTCTATTTGTACTCTTGAATTTATCCCACACAGGGCTTTATATGATTGGTGTATCGAACAATTAGGCATCTTCCCATCCCATCAATATGAGTTTGCACGTTTGAATATGACCTATACGGTCATGAGTAAGCGTAAATTATTACAGTTGGTGCAAGAAGGACATGTACAAAGTTGGGATGATCCAAGAATGCCAACCATCAGTGGTATGCGCAGAAGAGGTTATACTGCAGAAAGTATCCGTGATTTTTGTGATCGTATTGGTATCGCTAAAAGAGAGAATATTATTGACTTTAGTTTACTAGAGTTTTGTGTTCGTGAGCATTTAAATAAAATTGCACAAAGAAGAATGGTGGTGACTGACCCTATTAAATTGATCATTACCAACTATGAGCAAGCCGAAGAAATATTAGATTCAGAAAACAATCCAGAAGATCCGAATGGAGGCACAAGACCTGTTCCTTTTAGTAAGGAATTATGGATTCAAGCGGATGATTTTATGGAAGAGCCAACTAAAAAGTATTTTAGATTAGGCCCAGGATTGTCTGTAAGATTAAAGAGTGCCTATATTATTGAGTGTGAAAATTTTGATAAAGACGCCAATGGTAAAGTGACCACTGTGTATGCAAAATATTTTCCTAATTCTAAATCAGGCTCAGACACATCGGGTATTCATGTGAAAGGTACATTACATTGGGTAAGCGCTAAACACGCAATTCCGGTCGAATTAAATGAGTATGATCGTTTATTCAATGTGGAAGACCCAAGTAGTGCAGAAGGTGATTTTAAGTCTTATATCAATCCACATTCATTACATACTGTAACCACTGCATGGGGAGAGCCCGCATTGTTAAATGATGCATTAGAAGCACGGTTCCAATTTTTAAGAAAGGGCTATTTTTATCAGGATACCAATAGTACAAAAGACAAATTGGTGTTCAATAGAACAGTGACCCTTAAAGATACTTGGGCCAAAGAGCAAAAGAAATAATTCAAACTGCAATGATGTTATTGGACTTGGAACAATTTAAAAGCCATTGGGCAAATACTTTTCCAGGTATTGCTACCCATAACACGCATTTTATTATCGCAGTGAGTGGAGGAGTAGATAGTATTGTACTTACTGCTTTGATGCAACAGATGGGTGCAAAATGTTCCATTGCACATGCTAATTTTCAATTAAGAGGAGACGAAAGCAATAGAGATGAAAGCTTTGTGCAAGCATTTGCCACAAAAATGGGCATGCCGTTTTTAACAAAACGATTTGATACATTGGCTTTTGCGGAACAATATAAAATGGGCATCCAGCAAGCTGCAAGAGAAATTCGTTATGCTTGGTTTGAAACTTTGATTAAGGAAATGGATGTTCAAGCGAAAGATAAAGTGGTGTTGCTTACAGCACACCATGCAGACGATCAAGTAGAAACTGTACTCATGCAATTTTTTAGAGGTACTGGCTTGCATGGATTGACTGGGATTCCAGCTATGAGAACACATCAACAAAATCCACTCGGCACAGATCATATCAATTTAATTAGACCGCTACTGCCATTTAGTAAAGCCAATATCAAAGATTTTGCAAAATTAAATGGACTAGCTTTTGTTGAAGACAGTTCTAATTTAAAAAATGATTATACCAGAAATTTAATTCGCAATCAGTTGATTCCACAAATGGAGACCATTTATCCAAATGTCAACCAACAAATACTTGATACTATTTCGAGGTTAAAAGAAGCGGAAGACATTGTAGATGCTACTGTGACAGCTTATTGGAAAAAACACATCAGTTTTCCAAAGGGGATACCAACAATTAAATTATCTACATGGAATCAACTCAAAGGCAATGCAACTTATATCTGGGGATTGGTGCAAGCATATGGGTTCAAATCAACTCAATTAAAAGAGATTCATAAAATTACTGGAGCCGCTAAGGGCGCCTATATTGCTTCTGCATCCCATCGTTTAATTAAATGGGATGATTCCATTCAAATTGTTTCTAATCAAGTAGATAAAGTCTATGAGACTATTTCAAAAGACCAGCAAGTATTAGATACCTTATTTGGAAAATTTGAATTGGAATGGATTGATCAAATGGAGGAACTTAAATTAGATACCAGTTCGAATATAGCTTATTTAGATGCAGAACAATTAAATTGGCCATTATTAAACAGGTCATGGGTAGCGACAGATTATTTTTATCCATTAGGCCTACGTAAAAAAAAGAAACTCAATCATTTTTTGGGCAATTTAAAATTAAGTCCTGCCATCAAGTCAAAAACAACTGTGCTATGTTCGGATAGTAAAATTGCATGGGTAGTAGAACAACGAATCGACGAGCGATTTAAAATTACTCCTAGTACAAAACGTGTTGTTAAAATTACATTCCTAAGTAAATCCTAATCTGCTCTACAAAGCTTGCGACTACGTTAAACTGTGCAATAAAGTAAGCAGCCACAATCAAGAATACAACTCCATAAAGGGATCCCCAAAGATGCGCGCTATGGTTGATGCCTCCTTGTCCTTGCTTTGCTAAATAAGCTGTAATGCCTAAGTAGATTGGCCCAAATATAAAACCAGGAATGATTGGAGGGATAATGAAAAAGCCAATTTGAATGGTAGGCATTAAAAAGATGCCTGCAAATACAATGGCAGAAACTGCTCCAGACGCGCCCAAGCTATTGTAATTGTAACGGTCTTTTTGTTGAAGATAAGTTGGAATTAAACAAACTGCTAAGGCCGATAAGTATAGGAATAAATAAAGCAGTTTTCCATTTTGACCAAATAACATATTAAAGTATTGCTCTACATAATCTCCAAACATATAGAAGGAAAACATATTAAAAGCTAAGTGCATAAAATCGGCATGGATGAATCCGCAGCTTATAAATCGATACCATTCATTGTCTCTACCCACGGAATAAGGGTGAAAAATTAATTTGTCCATGAGTTCTGCATTGTAAAATGCTAAAACAGATACGATGACAGTGACAACGGTGATATATAAAGTAATGCTCATTATTCGTGGTGGTATTTTTCGTTGGCTAAGATACTACATGCTCGGTAGATTTGTTCGGCAAGCATTAAACGAACCAACATATGTGGGAAAACGAGATCAGATATGCTCCAAGTGAAATTGGCTCTTTGCTGTATGATTTCATCTACACCATAGGCGCCACCAATTAGGAAAATGATTTTCTGTGCGCTTTGGTTGGCTTTTTGTTGGATTAAATTGGCTAGGCCGGGGGAGCTCAACATTTTACCTTTTTCGTCTAATAGAATCAATACATCGGTTGGGGTGATGGCTTTTAATATACTCGCCGCTTCTGCTTTTTTAATTTGCGCTGGCTCGGTTAGTTTGGATGGGGTAATCAATTGCCAGTCGATAGGATAGTAATGCCCAATTCTTTTTGTGAATTGTTCCACGCCTTCTTTGATATAGGATTCGTTGGCTTTGCCAACGGAAAAAATGGAGAGTTTCATGGTCTAATTTGTATTAAAAATAAATGAAAGTAATGGGATTTTGGTGAAATGGGATGGTTGCTTCGCAACATCCTCTTCGCATTGGTCGTACCCAAAGCCCTTCGGATTAGCCCGGATTTTATCCTCGCTTTTCCTTGCGTATTGGCCTTACTCAAAGTGGATTGCTCCCTTTGGTCGCATCCTCTTCGCATTGGTCGTACCCAAAGCCCTTTTAAAACATCAGCGCAGCTGATGTTTTTGCTTTTTCATACGCGTCAATGCCCAAAAGCACTCGCTTCGCTCGTTTGTTTATTCGACTCATCTGTATTTTGAAGCAAGCTTCAAATCCAGCTTCATCTCATAAACTTCTACTTCGTAGAGCGCTTTACGGCTCCTCGCAATAAAAAAGCCCGCACGAACAGTGCGGGCTTTGTGACCCCGTCAGGATTCAAACCTGAAACCTTTTGATCCGTAGTCAAATACTCTATTCAGTTGAGCTACGGGGCCATTCCACTTACTAAGATCAATAAGGGGTGCAAATATACCTCAAAATACCATTTTACCAAAGGAAAAGGGTAAATAATACTCTTAAAATCAGCAATTAATAATGCCAGCGTACAAATGCTTCCATTGCAGCATATTTGGTTAAACCAAGGTTCGCATACAAATTAGCAGTGTTCGCGTTGCGAATCTCAGCTCTTTGCCAGAACTCTCTAGAATCGCTGCCTTGAAAAGGGACACTGTCTTTTTGAGATTGGTGAATGAAGATGCCAAAACGTTTTTTCAATACTTGGTCAGGGCTCATTGGAACAGCCATCTCGATTTCAGAAATATCCCATTCTTGCCAAGCACCTTTATACAACCAAACCCAACAGTCTTTTACCCAAGTATCACCTGCAGTTTTTAATCGACGCATACTTTCAAAAACCACCTCTAAACAAACTTTATGGGTGCCATGAGGATCGGCTAAGTCGCCTGCACAAAACACTTGGTGGGGTTGAATTTTGCGTAATAGTGCCATGGTCAGTTCAATATCTTTTTCGCTCAAAGGTTTTTTATCAATCATACCCGTTTCATAAAAAGGGAGATCCATAAAATGGTAATTGTTTTCCGAAATACCTACATACCTGCATGTAGCTTTGGCTTCACATCTTCTTATTAAACCTTTGATAGCTCTGATTTCTGCGGTATCTAAATGATTGCTTGCTTTGTTTGCTAAAAAAGCCCTTGCATTTGTAAGGATCTCTTGGCTCTTTTTATTATCAATTCCAAATAAGTCTTCGAATCCTACAGCAAAATCTAAAAATCGAGTCACAAATTCATCTGTAACTGCAATATTGCCGCTAGTTTGGTAAGCCACATGTACATCGTGTCCTTGATCATGTAAACGCATGAATGTACCACCCATACTAATAATGTCATCGTCTGGATGTGGTGAGAAAATCAATACTTTTTTACTATGTGGTTCACTACGTTCTGGGTGCGCAGGAATGACTGCATTTGGTTTACCCCCAGGCCATCCTGTGATAGAATCACGTAACATATAAAAAACCTGCAGGTTGATATCGTACACCGATTCTTTTAGCACCAATAAATCAGATAAGCTGTTCTCTTTATAATCATCAGAAGTTAAGCTTAAAACAGTTTTATTTAATTTCAATGCTAAATCTATCACTGCTTTTTTAATCATCTGTGGTGTCCAATCATTCGCTCCAGTTAACCAAGGTGATTTATGTCGTGTAAGTTCTGTTGCCGCTAATTCATCAATAACAAAAGTACAGTCGTCATGATTTTGTAAAACACTTGCTGGTATTTGTTCAGTCACGTCACCTTCGACAGCTTTAGCAACAATGCCAGCTTTATTACCCCATGCAAGCAATACAATTTTCTTTGCTTTCATGATACTGCTGATACCTACTGTGATGGCTAATTTCGGAACTTTATTTAAATCATGCCATTCATATACATTGGCCATTCTAGTTAATTGGTCTAAATGGATCACCCTCGTTTTTGAGTGAAAACTAGAACCAGGTTCATTAAAACCAATATGTCCATTTTTACCAATGCCTAATATTTGTAAATCAATTCCGCCTAGTTTTTCAATCGTTTGTTCGTAGGCAACACATTTTTCTTTTAACTCATCCATGCCCCATTCAGAACTTGGCAAGTGAATATTTTTTGGATCAATATCTATATGATTGAACAAATGACGATGCATAAAACTCCAATAACTTTGATAAGCATCTCTTGAAATAGGGTAGTACTCGTCTAAATTAACTGTAATTACATTTTTGAAACTTAATCCTTCCTCTTTATGTAATCTAACTAATTCTTTATACAATAAAATAGGAGTGGCGCCAGTTGCCATACCTAACACACATGGTAAACCTTGTGCTTGTTTTTCTTTAATTAATTGAGCAATTTGAGCAGCAACTGCATTTGAACCTGTCGCTACATCTTTATAAATTTTGACTGGTATTTTCTCAAATGATTCAAGCATAATTTATGAATTGTAAATTTGAATACTAAAGTTATAAAAAAGGCCTCAATAATGAGGCCTTTAGTTTAATCAACTTTGTTGATTTTAATCATATTGGTTGGTAAATGTAATTGAATAGGGGTACTGCCAGTGTTTACTACCACGTCACCCGTATTTACAAAACCTTGTGCTTTTAGAACATGAATTTGATCTTTAATGATCTCATCCAAGCTTTCTTCTTTATCATAGTAAAAAGCTTTAACACCCCAACTTAATGACAATTGGTTCACCAAGCTCTTTTCTTTTGTAAAAATGAATAATGGCGATTTTGGACGGAAACTACTCAACATAAATGCAGTGTAGCCACTTTGTGTCATGCCAACTAAAGCTTGCGCTATACTATCCTCTGCTAATTTACAAGCATTGTAACATACCGCATCACTCATGAATGAAGGAGAATGTGGTTGAGGTTTTAAGTCTTCAGAACGGTTGTAGTTGTATCCATGTTCTTCTACTTCAGAGATGATCTTACGCATTGTTTCAATCACCAATACTGGGAACTGGCCTGTCGCGGTTTCTCCACTCAACATCACTGCATCAGCACCTTCAATCACCGCATTGGCAACGTCTGTGATTTCAGAACGGTTCGGTTTCACTCTATCAATCATTGACTCCATCATTTGTGTGGCCACAATGACTGGTTTTGCTCTATGGATACATTTTCTAATAATCTCTTTTTGGATTAAAGGAATTTTTTCAACTGGTAATTCAACCCCTAAATCTCCTCTAGCAACCATGATCCCATCACTTGCAATAATAATATCACGTAAATTAACGATGGCTTCTGGCATTTCAATTTTAGCAATGATTTTAGATTTGCTTTTATGCTTCACTAAAATTTCTCTAAGCATTTCAATATCTGCAACTCTTTTTACAAAACTTAATGCCACCCAATCTAATTCCTCCTTCATGATAAATTGCACATCTTCTAAATCTTTTTCTGTCATTGCAGGTAAAGAAATTTTAGTGTCTGGCAAATTCAATCCTTTTTTAGAAGAGATAATACCACCTAAACTAACAGTCACTTTTACATCACCATTTGCTTCGACGCTTAATACTTTTACTTCAATCTTACCGTCATCAATCATAATGGTATTACCCACTAAAACATCACCAGCAAGGTTAGGGTAGGATACATATATTCTCTCTAAAGTTCCAATACACTTTTCGTTTGTTAAAGTAAGTACATCACCCACTTTTACCTCCAAGCGGTTATTTTCGATTTCACCCACTCTTAGTTTAGGACCTTGTAAGTCACCTAAGATTGCAACTGAACAATTTAATTCTTTGTTAATCCCTCTAATATTGTCAATGATTTTCTTTTTGTCTTCATGACTTCCATGAGAAAAATTCAATCTAAATACGTTCACACCAGCAATGACTAAATGCTTTAATTGGTCGTATGTTTCGCAAGCTGGACCAACTGTTGCAACGATTTTTGTTTTATGGTGTTTCTGTTTGTAAGTAGATGCGCTCATTGTATTGATTGGGGTTGTTTGTATACTTTATGATATAGATTAACTAGCTAAGATTTTGACAATCTTTAACCATTCTTCTGAAATTTTTTGTTTTGCTTTTACAGCGTTGTCTAATGGCGTGTATTTCATTTTATTGTCCTCGATACCCACCATGACATTGTGTTTGCCATTCAATAAACATTCTACTGCATGGTAACCCATTCTGCTTGCGATTAAACGATCTAAACAGGTTGGTGCACCGCCTCTTTGTATATGTCCTAAAATACAAACTCGAATATCTGCATTTGGTAATTTCGTTTTTAAATAGTCACCCACTTGATTTCCACCACCAAACTCATCTCCTTCGGCAACTACAATCAGGTTGACTAATTTTTTTCTTCTTTCTTTTTCGGTCAAATTAGCAACCAATGCTTCCATATCTGTTTTTGATTCTGGAATCAAGATGTTTTCGGCACCAGTGGCAATACCACTATGTAATGCGATATAACCAGCGTCACGACCCATCACTTCCACTACAAATAAACGATCATGTGCATCCGCGGTATCTCTAATTTTATCAATGGCTTCTACCGCAGTATTTACAGCTGTATCAAAACCAATTGTAAAATCACTACCAGCAATATCTTTATCAATTGTGCCCGGTAAACCTATACATGGAATGTCGAACTCGTTACTGAATTTTTGTGCGCCTTTGAAACTTCCGTCTCCTCCAATGACAACGATACCGTCAATGCCTCTTTTTTTAAGATTTTCGTAAGCGATCTTACGTCCAGCAGGCTCAAAAAAGTCCTTGCTTCTTGCTGTTTTTAAAATAGTACCGCCTCTTTGAATGATATTGGCTACCGATTTTGAATCCATTTGAAAAATATCATCATCAATCATTCCATTGTAGCCTCTTGTTACCCCAAATACATCCAAACCATGGTATAATCCTGTTCTAACAACTGCTCTGATAGCGGCATTCATACCGGGGGCGTCACCACCAGAGGTTAAAACTGCAATTTTATGTACTTTTTTAGTAGACATGTTGATTCAATTTGTCATTTAATGTACTGATTTACAAGTGTAAACCAATTGGTTACCAAAAGAACGGAGCCCCAAATTTAAACAATTGAAAGCAATTTGCCATTGATTTTATGAACAGATTCTGATTATCCTTTTATGAATTTTTAGATTCAGCAATTACCTAACAGATGTTTGCTGAAAAGGGATAAATAACAAACGATTGCGACCACTATTTGAAATTATTTAGACTCTATTTCCAATAATTCGTTGAATAATTGGTCATAATCAAGATTCATTTGTTGGATGGCTTGTTGTTTTGATTGGTAGTCTTTTTCTATTAATTGAAAGCCTGCGATGTCAGAATAGATGCTTGGGTCTGCCATTTTTAGTTCAATCGACTTTAAATCTGACTGTGTTTGCCCGATTTTTTCTTCTAATTGTGCAATTTGTTTCTGTAATTTCTGCACCATTTTTTGTTGTTCCTTGTCTATTGGGCCTGTTTTAACTTCTGCAATTACGGGCTCAACTTTTTTTTCGACTGGTTTTGGGGCTTGTTTTGGTGCTTCTGGATTGGCTGCTTTTTGCTTTGCCATCCTTTCTTTCCATGCAACCCATTCTGCATAATCTCCTTTGAATTCTATAATTTTTTCATCTTCTATTTCCCAGATCTTATTGGCTGTTTTTGAAATAAAATAACGATCGTGACTTACCAAGATAATGGAGCCATCATATTTTGTCAAGGCTTCTGCTAATAATTCCACAGTGGCCATATCTAAGTGGTTGGTAGGCTCATCCAGCATTAAAAAGTTTGCTTTGCTAATAATGGTTTTAGTCAAAGCGACTCTCGCTTTTTCTCCTCCACTTAATACCTTAATTTTTTTGTCAATTTCATCTCCACCAAATAAGAAACAACCTAACAATGCACGAAGTTCAAGGTCTGTTTTTTTAGTACCACATTCTTGCACTTCTTGTAAGATGGTATTGTTCAAGTTTAAAGATTCTAACTGGTGCTGTGCATAAAAACTTTCATCTACATTATGCCCCCAAACTCTTTCTCCTTCGTGGCTTTCCATACCTGCTACAATTCTTAATAGGGTAGACTTTCCTTTACCATTGGCACCAATCAAAGCAATTTTATCGCCTCTTTCTATCTCTGCAAATGCATTATCTAAAATGGTTTGGGTAGGGTAGGTTTTACTAACACCTTTTAAATCGACTAAGACTTTTCCTGGTGTTTTATCAACCGCAAAATTGATTCTGATATTGGGCCTTTCAATTTGTACATCCTCAATCACATCTAAACGGTCTAATCTTTTTTGAATCGACTGAGCTTGTGCAGCCTTAGATGCTTTGGCTTTAAAACGTTCAATAAATCTTTCTTGCTGTCTGATATAATCTTGTTGATTTTCGAAAGCCCTTTGTTGGATCTCTATACGTTGTACTTTTTCTACTTCATAATACGCATAATCGCCAGTGTAAAAATTAAGTTGTTGTTGGTATACTTCAACAATTTTATTCACCATTTTATTTAAGAAGTATTTGTCGTGACTTACAATCACCACACTGCCTTTATAATGCAATAAATATTTTTCTAACCATTCAATACTTGGCAAGTCTAAGTGGTTGGTAGGTTCATCCAATAAGAGCACATCAGGGGCTTGTAAAATCATTTTAGCCAATAGCACACGCATTCTCCATCCTCCACTAAATTCTTTATAGGGACGTATTAAATCTTTATTCGTAAAGCCTAAACCATGTAAAACTTCTTCGGCCTTGTGTTCAATATTATAACCATCTAGTACATCCAATTCGTGTAAGGCATCTGTATATTTTATTAAAATATCATTGTCTTCTGGATTGGCTTCTAATGCAATCCCAAGTGCCTCAATTTCTTTCTCTAATGCTCTTACTCTTTCAAAAGCACCTAATGCTACTTCGGTGATGGTTTCACTTGTATCAAAACTCAATAAGTCCTGATGTAAATAACCTATGGTTGTGTCACGGCCTTTTTCTACAGTACCTTTTGAAGGGGTGTATTGTCCAACCAAAAGCTTTAATAGGGTTGATTTTCCTGTTCCATTGTAACCGATTAATCCAATTCTTTCGCCCGGCTGGATATGCCATGTGGCATCCGTTACGATTGCTCTAGCCCCAAACTCAAAAGTTACATTTTGTAATCCTATTAACATATTATTTCAATTCTGTGCGCAAAGTTACAGAGATGTGGTGGCTATTTATGCATATTTTTGAAAAAAATCAATATGTCTAAATTGTTAATACCGCTTTTAATGTGTTTCATATTGGCTTGTGGAAACAAGGAAAATGAATCCATGAACAAAGTTGTGACCAAATTTAGTGTGGAAAGACATGATCCTAATTTAGATCAACAGATTCAACCATTGTTGAACCAATATTTTGCAGTCATGGCGCATTTGCAAACGCAGGATAGTGCCGATTTAGTTTTATATGGTACAAATATGATCATGCTTGCGGATAGTTTGTCCCAACAAGAATTATCCCTTGATACTGCAACCAAGCATGCGGCAATTCAAGGGCTTATGAATATTCAATACGAAATGTCTGCAATCTTAATGGAATCCAGCCCGACAGAACGTATCGTGGGGGCTCAAATGTTAAGCTTGCAGTGGATACATTTTTTAGCTGCGATTGGTTATCAAAAACAGACCATCTATATTTTCTCAGATAGTGATGAAGCGCATTGGATGGGATTAAAAAATAAATCGAGTAATCCATTTGTGAGCGGCGGTGATATAAATTATACACCAGTCCAAGTATTGCAGGAGCTAAAATAAGTCAACTAATCCACTAACGGAGGCTCATAGACAATCAATAATTTCGCATTGATTTTATTGGTGGATGTAATAAAATATTCCTGTCTGTTCTTGCCGTCCTTAAACAATAGGAGGGCGGTATTTGGAGGAACAGTACCCATATTATGTGCTACAATAATCACTTCATGCTCCCTTATATTGTCAGTAAAGTTAAATTCAAGGTGGATCGCTTTATAGCTTAATCTTTTCTTGTTAACGAGTAGTTTTTTATTATCAAATACAATGATTGTATCGTTGTCAATAGTGCCATTGTCAAATAAATCAATGCTAATCATCTTGCTATTTGTGATGATTTTTTTAACCAGTTTATTTTCTCGGCCTACTAAAACCCAAGGTAAATTAATAGGTTGATTGCGGATGGAATTTTGTGTAGCAGTCGATGTTGTAATTGTTTCATTTTCAACAATCACTTCGTCGGTATCTATTTCTGCTATTGTATTTGAAGCGGCTTGTGTATTTTTCTTATCTACAGAAGGCGGTGTTTTATTTGATGAAATAGCGGTATTCGTTGTTGTATTTGGTACAAATACTTTAGCACTTTTTAAATTTGATGGATTATTATTAGTAATTATTTTTTTCGCAATTAATTGTTTCTTTTTTTGGGTGTCTGTATTTTTATTAGCTACCTTAGAAGTAGTCACAGCGAGTAAGCTGGGTACTTTTTCTAAAAAAACTTTACCACTACCGCAATTCCTTTCACCGCTAACAACATTTGACATATAACTGCCTTCCAAAATTTCGTGTCCATTGATATTTTTATAAGTTAAGAAATTGGACATTAAACATGCATTAAGTTCATTGGCCATTTTAATTTCTTCAAAACTAGTTTCATCAATTTGGACTAATTGGGTGCGGGTACTATGTGTACCTTTAGCAAAAGCACTTGCATAAAACTGTTCACCTTTTCTGGTAATGGTTTTTGCTGTAATTTGATGACTTGCATTTTCATTAATCACCAGCTCATAGGTATAATTGTTGATCAAAGCATCCCCATTGGCAATAAAACTACCTTGCCATCTTCCAGTTAAGTTCTGGGCACTTAATTGGACAGAAACGATGCATAAAAAGAGGAGTAGGGTTGACCTTATCATATACGGATTGGAACTTTAAATTTAAGTATTAATCTAAGTATAAACAAGCATCCTTTTTTTTGTTATCTTTGTAACTATATATTTATTATACAAACATGGTTCAAATTCAATTTCCAGACGGGGCAGTTAGATCCTATGAAAAAGGTATCACTGCATTAGGTATCGCTAAATCAATTAGTGAAGGCTTAGCAAAAAAAGTATTAGCTGCTTCTATCGATGGGGAAGTATGGGATGCGACGCGTCCAATTAACAATGATGCGGCATTAAAATTATTGACCTGGGATGACGCAGATGGTAAAAATACGTTTTGGCATTCATCTGCCCATTTACTTGCAGAAGCGGTAGAAATGCAGTTTCCAGGAGCTAAATTTTGGGTGGGACCAGCTTTAGAAAAAGGGTTTTATTATGATATCGATTTAGGAGGCAAAACAATTAGGGAAGAGGATGTGCTTGTATTGGAGCAAAAAATGAATGAATTGGCAAAGCAAGCCAATGACTACATCCGTAAGGAAATGTCAAAGGCAGAAGCGGTGGCTTATTTCACAGAAAAAGGGGATGAATACAAATTAGATTTATTGTCTGGTTTGGAAGATGGTACCATTACTTTTTACACTCAAGGGGGCTTTACAGATTTATGTCGTGGGCCACACATACCTAATACAAGTGTGATTAAGGCTATTAAAATCACCAATATCGCTGGTGCTTTTTGGAAAGGGGATGAAAAAAATAAAATGTTGACACGTGTGTATGGTGTGACTTTCCCGAATCAAAAAGAATTGGATGAGTACTTATTATTATTAGAAGAAGCAAAGAAAAGAGATCATAGGAAATTAGGAAAAGAATTAGGCATATACACCATGGATGATGATGTTGGACCAGGACTTCCTTTATGGATGCCAAACGGTACCATCATTATCGAAGAATTAGAACGCCTTGCAAAAGAGACCGAAGAAGCTGCTGGCTATAAGCGTGTGGTGACACCACATATCGCTAAGGAAAGCATGTATATTACAAGTGGTCACTTACCTTATTACCAAGATAGTATGTTCCCTCCAATGGAATTGGATGGCACGAAATATTATTTAAAAGCAATGAATTGTCCGCATCACCATAAAATTTTTGATGCAGAACCAAAGAGCTACAAAGACATGCCACTAAGGCTTGCAGAGTATGGTACTTGTTATCGTTATGAGCAATCTGGTGAATTATTTGGTTTAATGCGTGTACGTTGTTTGCACATGAATGATGCACATATTTATTGTACTAAAGAACAATTTGCACAAGAATTTAGAGCGGTGAATGACATGTACTTGAAGTACTTTAACATATTTGGGATCGACAAATATGTGATGCGATTAAGTTTGCATGATCCAGCAAAATTGGGACAGAAATACATCAACGAGCCACAGTTATGGTTGGAGACAGAGCAAATGGTGCGTGAAGTATTAATTGAAACTGGAACGCCATTTGTGGAAGTACAAGATGAGGGTGCATTTTACGGACCAAAAATTGATGTGCAAATTTGGAGTATCATTGGTCGAGAGTTTACTTTAGCGACCAATCAAGTAGATTTTGCACAAGGCAAAAGATTTAAACTAAGTTTCACTAATAAAGACAATGAGCCAGAAACACCATTGATTATTCACCGTGCACCTTTAGGAACACATGAACGATTTATTGGTTTCTTATTAGAGCATTATGCTGGTAAATTCCCAGTATGGTTGGCACCATTACAAGCTAAGATATTGCCAATCAGCGATAAATTCATGCCTTATGCCCAAGAGGTGTTGGCAGCATTGCGCAAAGCTGGGGTTCGTGCCGAGATTGATGATAGAAACGAAAAAATTGGTAAAAAGATTCGTGATACCGAATTGATGAAAGTGCCTTATATGCTTGTTATTGGAGAAAAAGAGATGACCGAAGGTCAATTATCTATCAGAAGACAAGGCAAAGGAGATTTAGGTATGATGGATAAAACTGCCTTTATTTCTCAGATCCATCAAGAAATTGTCGAAAGAAAGGCACCTGAAGCATAACATTGACTATCTTTACAAACTTAAACAACGTTTTAACAATTAATGGCATTACCCAACAGAGGACCAAGATTTAACCCAAGGTTTCAAAGACAACAAGAACCAGAGCACCGTATCAATGATCGTATTAGAGTACCAGAAATACGACTGGTTGGTGACAACATCACTGTAGGCGTTTACAACACACAAGATGCGCTGAAAATAGCTGCTGACCAAGGTTTAGACTTAGTAGAGATTTCTCCAACTGCCAATCCGCCAGTATGCAAAGTCATTGATTATAAGAAGTTTCTTTACGAGAAAAAGCGTAAAGAAAAAGAGATGAAAGCGAACTCAAAACAATCAGAGATTAAAGAGATTCGTTTCACTCCAGGTACAGATGATCATGATTTTGATTTTAAAGCAAAACACGCTGAAAAGTTTTTACAAGACGGAAACAAGGTGAAAGCCTATGTTCAATTTAAAGGTAGAGCCATCATGTTCCAAGACAGAGGTCAATTACTTTTATTGAAATTTGCTGAAAGACTTGCTGAATGTGGTACTTTGGAAAGTATGCCTAAATTGGAAGGAAAGAGAATGTTTGCCATTTTCCAACCTAAAGCAGGGGGCAAAAAGAAGCCTACCGCTTAATTTTAAGAGTAGAATCAGCTAAAAGCTTGATTTTCAATGAATATTATATAAATAGCCTCCATTTTGGTGGCTATTTTGGTTTTTGACCCACATTATTGAGGCTTTTGTTTTGTCATATACTACACTTATACTACCTTCGCCCTCCATTTCCCACAAGGCTCAACAAGTGTCTCGCCCGTGCAAGACCGCCAGTAGGGAGTAATCGATAAGATTATAATAATGCCAAAAGTAAAAACTAACTCAAGCGCGCGTTTTAAAGTTACTGGAACTGGTGAAATCACCTTCCAAAAAGCGTTCAAAAGACACATTCTAACCAAGAAATCTACAAAGCGTAAAAGAGCAATGAGAAAGAAAGGTTTAGTAGGATCAACTAACAAAGACTTCGTTCTTCGTTTATTAAGATTAAAAGGATAATAACTCCTTACAATTTCAACCATTTAATTCACCGAGTCCGAGGCTTTCAATAGCCGATTCAAAAAAATATTAATTATGCCACGTTCAAAAAATGCCGTTGCATCTAGAGCAAGAAGAAAAAAGATTTTAGATCAAGCCAAAGGTTTCTATGGTAAGCGTAAAAACGTTTATACCGTTGCCAAAAACGTATTAGAGAAAGGTTTAACTTATTCTTATGTTTCTCGTAAGTTAAAGAAGCGTGAATACCGCACATTGTGGATCGCACGTATCAACGCAGCTGTAAGAGAAGAAGGAATGACCTACAGCCAGTTCATTAATTTATTAGCTAAGAAAGGTTCTGATTTGAACCGTAAAGTTTTGGCTGATATGGCAATGAATGAGCCTGAAACATTCAAAAAGATTGTACAATCAGTGAAGGCTTAATTGCTGCTGAAAAATAGATTAAACCGCTCCAATTCTTGGAGCGGTTTTTTTATGACCCGCTGTAAAAAAGCAACCCTAATATCCATTCAAACAACTATTTTTGTAAAATCAAATTAACAAGTAACCCCAGCTACATCCATGAACAATACCTACACTTCTCTGGTAAAACAAACTTTCCATTTTCCTCAAGAAGGATTCAACAAAAATGAAAATGGTTACCTAGAATTTAATGGGCTAGATTTAAAATCGATTATCGAAAAACATGGTACGCCTTTAAAGCTTACTTATTTGCCAAAAATTGGTATGCAAATCAATAAGGCAAAAAAGATGTTTGCGGATGCTTTCAAAAAACATAAATACGAAGGGGAGTACTTTTATTGTTATTGTACAAAAAGTTCCCACTTTTCTTTCATAGTTGAAGAAGCTTTGTCACATGGGGTGCATCTGGAAACTTCTTATGCATATGATATTGAGATCATCAATCAATTGTATAAGAGAAGAAAGATCAACAAAGATATTTTTATCATCTGTAATGGGTATAAGCAAAAAACATATACCAGTAGAATTACAAAGTTGATCAATTCTGGATTCAAAAATGTGATTCCAATATTAGACAATGTAGAAGAATTGCAATTTTATAAGCGCAATGCAAAAGTGCCATTTAAATTAGGTATCCGTGTTGCTGCAGAGGAAGAGCCTAGCTTTCCTTTCTACACCTCTCGTTTAGGCATTCGTGCAAAAGACATTTTAGAATTCTATGTGGATGAGATTGAAGGATATGAAGACAAGTTTCAGTTAAAGATGTTGCATATCTTTTTAAACAAAGGAATCAAGGATGATATCTATTATTGGTCTGAGTTGAATAAGATCATCAACCTATATTGTCAATTAAAAAAGATCTGTCCTGAATTAGATTCAATCAATATCGGTGGTGGTTTCCCAATCAAGCACTCACTTGGTTTTGAATATGATTACCAATTCATCATCAACGAGATTGTGTCAAATATCAAGAAAGCATGTAAAAAAGCAAAAGTGCCAATGCCAAATATCTATACTGAATTTGGAAGCTACACAGTAGGTGAGAGCATGGCGCATATTTATAAAGTGCTTGCTGAGAAAAAACAAAACGATAGAGAGTGTTGGTATATGATAGACTCTTCATTCATTACTACACTTCCAGATACATGGGGTATTGGAGAAAAATTCTTGATGCTTCCTGTGAATAAATGGGAAAATGATTATCAAAGGGTCGTCCTTGGTGGTATCACTTGTGACAGTCATGATTATTATGATTCAGAGGAGCATATTAATGAGGTGTTCTTGCCTAAATTAAAAGATGACACCATGGATGATAAGGAAGAAGAAAACAAAGAACCATTGTATGTTGGTTTCTTCCACACAGGTGCTTATCAAGATCAAATTAGTGGCTATGGAGGGATTAAACACTGCCTTATTCCGTCACCAAAACACGTCATCGTCGAAATGGATGAGAAGACGGGTAAATTGGTTGATTGGGTCTATGCAAAAGAACAATCTGCCCAGTCCATGCTTAAAATATTGGGTTATTTGAGGTAAAATGTTCCTTTTTCGCATTTTTATAAGCCATTACGTCCTGTTATTTTATTGTTAACTGCCATAATGACTCGAAAACAAATTTGTAAGTGATTTTTAAAATCCCTAATTTTGAGTCAAATAGTAGAAGATATGTACCCTGCAGAGATCGTATTACCAATGAAAGCTGAATTAGTCGATAACGGATTCACAGACTTAACAACAGCGGCTGAAGTTTCAAATGTGGTAAACTCAAATGGTACAACAATGGTGGTGATTAATTCGGTTTGTGGTTGTGCTGCTGGAGCTTGTAGACCAGGTGTCTTGATGGCTGTAGCAAATGCAACAAAAAAACCAGATCATATCACAACAGCATTTGCAGGTTTCGATATCGAGGCAGTCAATCAAGTAAGAGCATTACATATGCCTTATCCACCTTCTTCACCAGCTATTGCTTTGTTTAAAGACGGCAAATTGGTAAGTATGGTAGAGAGACATCAGATTGAAGGAAGCCCTGCTCAAGTGATCGCTCAACACTTAATTTCATTGTTCAACGAACATTGCAATTAGTAAATATATTGAACGCTTTTTGTTTTTAGATGGGTTAGTAATTACGGCCGCACTTTCTAGTGTGGCCATTTTTTTTGCTAATAATCACTTACTTTGCAGTACTTAATTAAGACTATGTATCCTAACTTATATTATCTGATCAAAGACCTTTTTGGAATTGAACTCAATGCATTCAAATTGGTCAATTCATTTGGTTTTTTTGTGGCAATGTCATTTGTGGCATCTGGATATGTCTTGTTCTTGGAATTAAAAAGAAAAGCTGCTTTAGGGGAGTTTAGTTATACCGAAGAAAAAGAAATTATTGGTGCGCCAGCAACGACGGGTGAATTGTTGAGTGCTGGATTTTTTGGATTTATTTTTGGATATAAACTTATTGGTGCATTTATCATTGCAGATGCTTTAAACAATACACAGGCATTTATTTTATCCTTAGAGGGCAGTATGGGTGCAGGGATTTTAGTCGCAGCCATCATGGTCTATTTAAAATGGAAAGAAAAGGACAAAGTAAAAATGACAAAGCCTGAAACCCGCACTGTACAAGTGTGGCCGCAGGATAGAGTAGGTGATATAGTATTGAAAGCAGCACTCTGGGGCTTCCTTGGTGCAAAGATTTTTCATAATTTAGAAAACTTAGAAGAGTTTAGTAGAGACCCCATTGGTGCGCTTATTTCATTTAGTGGATTGACATTTTTTGGAGGTTTAATTTTAGCTACGATAGCAATCATCTATTATTTAAAAAAGGAAAAAATTTCGGTAATACATTTTGCAGATGCCATGGCACCAACCATGTTATTTGCTTATGCAGCTGGCAGAATTGGATGTCAAATTAGTGGAGATGGTGATTGGGGTATTGTGAATACAAATCTAAAACCTTTTGGATGGATACCAGATTGGGCATGGGCTTATCAATATCCACACAATGTAGTGAACGAAGGGGTGGCTATTCCTGGATGTGTGGGTGCTTATTGCAATCAGTTGCCTTTGCCAGTTTATCCAACGGCATTATATGAAATCATCATGATGTTCATTTTGTTTTTAATCATGTGGAGTTTCCGAAAGAAAGTGACGCAACCAGGAATCTTAACAGGTGTTTATTTGATTTTTGCTGGTGGAGAAAGATTTTTGATTGAAAAGATTAGGGTGAATAATAAATATGATTTTTTGCCATTCCAACCAACACAAGCAGAATTGATTTCAGTATTATTAATGTTTGCTGGTATCGTATTTTTAATCAAATCAAAATCATGGTTTACTAAGCCATCCGCATAATTTCAATTCATTCATTTTCAATTATAAATAGCATCTTATCATCTTTTAAATTTTCATTATGCCATCATTTGATATCGCGAGTACAGTAGACATTCAAACATTAGACAATGCAGTGAATGTGGTGAAAAAAGAAATTACCAATCGTTTTGATTTTAAAGGAATTCATGTAGTGATTGATTTAAATAAGAAAGATTACATGATTAAATTAGAGTCAGAATCCGAGATGAAATTGCAACAAATTGTAGACGTGCTTTTAAGTAGGTCAATCAAACAAGGCATCGATGCCAATTCCTTTGATTTGTCTAAAGCACCTCAGCCAAGTGGTAAAACCTTCAAACTAGATGTGCCAGTAAGAAACGGCTTAAAGCAAGAGGATGCTAAAAAGATCTCTAAGTACATCAAAGACAAGGGGTTAAAGGTACAAACAGCCATTATGGACGATATAATTAGGGTGACAGGTAAGAAAATCGATGATTTACAGGAAGTGATAGCTGCTTGCAGGACTGAGAATTTCGGTGTTCCCTTACAATATATCAATATGAAGTAGGCCAAAAGCCATATTTGGGGAGATCAAACCCTAAAAATTTGGCCAAAATAGCATTTTAGCCTACTTTTGCAACCTATTTTATAATTGTCACGGCAAAAACCGTGCAGCCTTAAAAATCATCATATGAAACAAGGTATCCATCCAGAAGCGTATCGTTTCGTTGTCTTCAAAGACATGAGTAACAACACTTCTTTTTTAGGTAAGTCTACTGCAAACACCAAGGAAACAATCCAATGGGAAGACGGTAATGAGTATCCAGTAATCAAATTGGAGATTTCAAACACATCTCACCCTTTCTACACTGGTAAGAACATGTTAGTAGATACAGCTGGTCGTATCGATAAGTTCAACAAGCGTTACGCAAAAACAAAATAAATTAAAGCATTTAATTTTATCAACCCTTTCCAATTTCAAATTGGAGAGGGTTTTTTGTTTCAGGGACACAATCTGCGCATCTTTACGCTTCAATACTTACCTTTGTTATCTCGGAAATGCTAAATAATAGACTATGCAGAAATTAGATATATTGGCCTTTGGTGCACATCCAGATGATGTGGAATTAGGATGTGGGGGCACCTTGTTTGCTGCTGTAGCGGAAGGAAAAAAAATTGGCATTATCGATCTCACTCAAGGAGAATTGGGCACAAGAGGAACAGTGGATGAAAGATTAAAGGAAGCATCCATGGCGGGGGAGATGATTGGTGCAACTATTAGAGAAAACTTAGGGATGAAGGATGGTTTTTTTGCAAATGACCAAGCACATCAGATGAGGATCATTGAAGTGATCAGAAAATACCAACCTGAAATTATTTTATGCAATGCACCTGAAGATCGTCATCCAGATCATGGTAAAGCTGCTAAGTTAGTAGCCGATGCTGCATTTTTATCAGGGTTGATTAAAATTCAAACAACCCATAACGGCCTTGCTCAAACTGCTTGGAAACCAAAGCAAGTGTTTCATTATATACAATCTAGGAATTTACAACCAAGTTTTGTTATGGATATAAGTGCATTCATAGATAAGAAGATGGAATCTATTTTGGCACATGCTTCACAATTTTATAACCCAAATTCAAATGAGCCAAACACATTTATTTCTAGTGATTCTTTTTTAGAATTCATCAAAGGTCGTGCTAAAGAGTTTGGACAACAAATTGGTGTAGCTTATGCAGAAGGGTTTATCTCGGAGAAGATGATTGGTATACATAGTTTTGATGGATTGATTCAAAAGACAACTTAATAAATACTTTTTAACGACGCAATATGGCAATAGTAAAAGTGGGTTTAGTACAAATGTCTTGTACGGCAGACGTTGCAGCAAATAAAGTAAAAGCAATCTCAAAAATCAGAGAAGCTGCAAAGCAAGGTGCTCAAATTATTTGTTTGCAAGAATTGTATACATCATTGTATTTCTGTGATGTAGAAGCGTATGAAAATTTTAAATTAGCAGAACCAATTCCTGGTAAAACAACAGATGAATTAGCATTGTTGTCAAAGGAATTAAATATCGTAATCATAGCTTCATTATTCGAAAAAAGAGCTGAAGGCTTGTATCATAATACCACAGCCGTATTGGATGCGGACGGTACTTATTTAGGTAAGTATCGTAAAATGCATATCCCTGATGATCCTGCTTATTATGAAAAGTTTTATTTTACTCCAGGTGATCTTGGATACAAGGTTTTCAGAACTAAATTTGCTACCATTGGGGTATTGATCTGTTGGGATCAATGGTATCCAGAAGCTGCAAGAATTACAAGTTTGATGGGGGCCGAAATGTTATTTTATCCAACCGCAATTGGTTGGGCAACATCACAAGACGAAGCAACCAATACAGAACAATACAATGCTTGGCAAACCATTCAAAGAAGTCATGCAGTTGCGAATGGTGTTCCTGTGATTAGTGTGAATCGCGTTGGATTAGAACAAGATGGTTTGATGCAATTTTGGGGTGGAAGTTTTGTAAGTAATCCATTTGGAACTTTATTATACAAAGCATCTCACGATCAAGAAGAGATTGCAGTGGTGGATATTGATACTGAAAAATCGGATAGTTATAGAACACATTGGCCGTTCTTACGTGATCGCCGAATTGATTCTTATGAACCCATCACAAAAAGATATATAGACGATGAGCAATAGTAGGCATCAACATATTCAAGAAGCTATATTAAATGGTGCAACCCCAAAAGCATTGGGTTATACTTTTCCTGCTGAGTTTGCAAAACAAGATGCGACTTGGTTAAGTTGGCCACATAAAGAGGCGAGCTGGCCGGGAAAATTAGATAGTATCTATCCATCTTATATTGAATTCATCAAGATTTTAACTTTGTCACAAAGGGTTTGTATCAATGTGGTGGATGCTACAATGCAGGCCACAGCAACACAAATGATGCAAGCGTTAAATGTAGATTTAACTAAGGTTCAATTTTATATACACCCCACCAACGATGCTTGGTGTAGAGATCATGGACCTAGTTTTTTAATTGGGAATCATCCCGATGCACCTAAAGCCATTGTGGATTGGAATATCAATGCATGGGGTGGAAAATATCCTCCTTATGATTTGGATGATGTCATTCCAACTCGAATTGCTGAAGCATTGAATTTGCCGATATTTTATCCAAATATTATTATGGAAGGTGGATCGGTTGATTTTAATGGAGCGGGGACCGTGATGACTTCTAAATGTTGTTTGTTAAATGAAAATAGAAACCCGCATTTGAATCAAACACAAATCGAACAATACCTCTGCGATTACTATGGTGTAGACCAAGTGTTATGGGTCTCCGAAGGTATTGTTGGAGATGATACAGATGGTCATATAGACGACACAGTTCGGTTTGTGAATGAAGATACAGTAGTGACTGTGGTGGAATCGAATAAGGCTTCAGAAAATTACACTTTGTTGCAAGACAATTTAAAAGAGTTGCAACAAATGCGTTTGATCAATGGTAAGCAATTAAATATAATTGAATTGCCGATGCCAGCAGACGTGATTTACGAAGACCAATTCCTGCCTGCATCTTATGCGAACTTTTATATTAGCAATGCACATGTGGTGGTGCCAACTTTTCGTTGTGATAGAGATGATGTGGCAATGCGCATTATACAAGATTGTTTTCCCACAAGAACAGTGGTAGGGATTGATTCAACTGATATCATTTGGGGATTAGGAAGTTTCCATTGCTTGAGTCAACAAGAACCATCTGCAAAATAAGGCCTAGCTATTTTTTAATTCTACAAATCAAGTTTATGCGTATAAAAATATTGACCATGTTGATACTTGTTATAGGCGTTTATGCTTGTAGCAGTTTCCCTTATACAAAAACGAATCGTCAATATATTCGACAAGCAAAATTGTTATCTAAAAAATTAGCGCTTTCTCCTGATAAACAATCAGAGTATCAATTACCGCTTGCTGAAAAATGGGTAGGTACTACTAATTTTGACTTACGTAAACCCAATTTTGTAGTCATCCACCATACTGCACAAAATTCATGTGAGCAAACCTTGAAAACTTTTACTTTAGAAAGAACAAAAGTAAGTGCGCACTATGTCATTTGTAAAGATGGTACCGTACACCATATGCTGAACGATTATATGAGGGCTTGGCATGGTGGGATTGGTAGCTGGGGCAACAATACAGACCTCAATTCAAGTTCGATAGGTATAGAAATTGATAACAATGGTTTTGAGCCTTTTGAACAAGCACAAATCAATAGCCTTTTAAAATTGTTAGCACAACTTAAAAATAAATACCAAATTCCGGTAGATCATTTTATTGGACATAGTGATATTGCCCCAAGACGTAAAGTTGATCCAAATATCAATTTCCCATGGAAAACTTTAGCTAATTTGGGCTATGGTATTTGGTTTGAACCAGATGCAAATATTCAACTTCAGACTGGTTTGTCTATCAAACAGGCATTAAGTTTAGTGGGTTATGAAACAAAAGACAGCATCGCTGCGATACTTGCTTTTAAGCGTCATTTTAGACAAGATAGTTCACGTATATTGACCAAGGCAGATAGTTCTGTTTTGTCCCAATTGATTCAAGCCAAGCTATCTAATTAGAAATAATTTTTCGTATTCAGGATTTGATTTTTGGCAGAATAATAATGAAAATTTCATCTTAATTTTTTGCTTGCTAACAATTGTTAGTGTAATTTCGAGCAAATATTTTTACCATGGATTTAAGTTTATCAGAAGAGCAATTAATGATTCAAAAAGCGGCTCGTGAATTTGCACAACAACAGTGTTTACCAGGTGTAATTGAAAGAGATGAACACCAAAAAGTTCCTAAAGAGCAATTATTACAATTAGCCGATCTAGGATTTATGGGAATTATGACACCTACCGAATATGGTGGTGCTGGCATGGATACCATTAGCTATGTATTGGCGATGGAAGAAATAAGTAAAGTAGATTCAAGTGTGAGTGTAAGTGTAAGTGTGAATAATAGTTTAGTATGTTGGGGTTTAGAAAAATATGGCAATGAAGCACAAAAGCAAAAATATTTAACCCCTTTGGCACAAGGAAAAAAAGACGGGGAATTATACTTAGGTGCTTTTTTATTAAGTGAGCCAGAAGCAGGTAGTGATGCAACGCACCAACATACAAGTGCGATTGATAAAGGAGACCATTATGTGTTGAATGGGGTTAAAAACTGGATCACCAATGGTTCTACAGCATCGGTATACTTAGTGATGGCACAAACAGATGCATCAAAGGGATCAAGAGGTATCAATGCATTTATCGTTGAAAAAAATACACCAGGTATCACAGTTGGACCTAAAGAAAATAAAATGGGTATTCGCGGAAGTGATACGCATTCAATTTCATTCATGGATGTAATTGTTCCGAAAGAAAACAGAATTGGAGAGGATGGTTTTGGATTTAATTTTGCAATGAAAACTTTGAATGGTGGACGTATTGGTATTGCAGCACAGGCTCTAGGTATTGCAAGTGGTGCATATGAATTGGCACTAGCTTATAGTAAAGAAAGAAAATCTTTTGGTAAACCAATTCACGAACACCAAGCGATACAATTTAAATTAGCAGAGATGGCAACTCGTATAGAGACCGCTAGACTTTTATGTTATAAAGCAGCTTGGGAAAAAGACAACCACATGGATTATGTAATGAGTGCTGCTATGGCAAAATTACATGCGAGTGATACGGCTATGTGGGTAACTACTGAGGCGGTACAAGTACATGGTGGATATGGATTTGTGAAAGAGTTTCATGTGGAGCGCCTAATGCGTGATGCAAAAATCACACAAATCTATGAAGGTACTTCTGAGATTCAGAAAATGGTGATTGGACGATGTATCACTAGATAATGGATTGCTATATTGATTTGTTCTGATTACCTTTGTAGCCTATGCCAGTCAATATTTCTGCTTACCAATCTATCCAAGCTACATTAGTAGACCAAGGCGTCACGTTGATAGCCGTGAGTAAAACCAAGCCTAAAGAGGAACTAATGGAATTATATGCATTAGGTCATCGTGCTTTTGGTGAAAATTATGTGCAAGAGTTGGTCGACAAAGAAGCGGCATTACCCAAAGATATTCAATGGCATTTTATTGGTCATCTTCAATCCAATAAAGTCAAATACATTGCGCCATTTGTATTTATGATTCATGGGGTGGATTCAGAAAAATTATTACAAGAAATTAATAAGCAAGCAGTCAAGCAAAATCGTATTATTGATTGTTTATTGCAAGTACATATTGCGACAGAGGAAACAAAGTTTGGATTCGATGGCCCTGCATTGCATGAGTTATTAATGAGTGGAAGAATCAATAGCTATTCCAATATTCGAATTAGAGGTTTAATGGGCATGGCTAGTTTTTCTGAAGACCAAGCATTGTTAAGTCAAGAATTTTCTACGCTAAAATCCTATTTTGATAAAGCCCAACCAGCTTTTCCAGACGGAACTTTTGATACTTTGAGTATGGGTATGAGTTCGGACTATGCATTAGCCATATCAAAAGGTAGTACGATGGTACGCATTGGAAGCTTATTATTTGGTGCAAGAAATTATCCTGCAGCGAAATAAAACATCAATTCAAACATCTAATTTTTGTTGATGAACAGATAAAAAAAAGAGGCTCAATTGAGCCTCTTTTTTATTGTATATAATTCAAAATAGGTAATAATAATCAAGTATGAATTACTAAATCAAAATCATCCTTACTTGGTTTTTGAATGATCAAATACCAATTGACAAAATGCTTTCACACCAACAATGAATCCTGATTCATCTAAATAGAAATCTGGTGTATGATGCGGGCCTGCTTTGCTTGGATCGGTACCTTTAGGTAATGCACCTAAATTGAAAAAGAAGCTTGGTGCTTTTTCACCAAAGAAAGAGAAATCTTCTGCCCCAGTTACCCAAGTGGATTCTGATACATTCTCTGCGCCTGCTGCTTTAATTAAAGCAGGTAAAGTTTTCTTTACCAAATTAGGGTCATTGAAAGTCACCAATGTTTTTGTATCAATGCTTACATCGGCAGTTGCACCAGAACTAGCAGCAATTGTTTTTACTGTATGTTTGATACGCTCATGCACATCTTTTTGCATTTTACTATCTAGTGTTCTTATGGTGCCAGTCATTTCTGCTGTTTCAGGAATAATATTTGAACGAACACCACTATTGATGGTACCTACAGTAATCACTACAGGTGCTGTCGTTAAATCCATTTGTCTACTTACAATATGTTGAAGGCCTTCCACAATTTGTGCAGAAGCTGCAATTGGATCGATACCGCCCCAAGGTTGTGATCCATGACTTCCTTTTCCATTGACTTTAATGGTAAACCAATCAGATGATGCCATGAATGCGCCTGATTTATATTTTAAGGTTCCAACTGGGGTCTGAGAACTAATATGAATACCAAATACGGCGTCTACTTTTGGATTGTCTAAAGCACCTTCTTTAATCATTAAAGGAGCACCACCTTCTTCGTTTCCTGGAGCACCTTCTTCGGCAGGTTGAAATAGAAATACAACTGTACCTGGAAGGTCTTTCTGCATAGCGTGTAATACTTTTGCAGTGGCCATTAAGATAGAAGTATGAGAGTCATGACCACAAGCGTGCATAACTGGTACTTTTTTTCCATCATATTCTGTTGTCACTTTTGAAGCAAAGGGTAGGCTGTTTCGTTCAAAGACTGGTAATGCATCTATATCTGCTCTTAATGCAACGACTGCACCTGGTTTTCCACCTTTTAATACTGCTACAACACCGGTTTTAGCAACAGGGTAGCGTACTTCCACACCTGGCAATGTTTTTAAGAAATCTGCAATATATTTACCTGTATTGTATTCTCTATTGGATAATTCTGGATTTTGGTGAAAATGTCTTCTCCATTGAATTAACTCTGGCTCTACTTTTTCTAAAAGTTGGGCATAATTTTTTGGTAGTTCTTGTGCTATTGAATTGCCTGCAATCAATAAGCTCATTGCGAATAACAGTTTACGCATTTGATAGGTTTTTATGATGAAAGATGGTTTGATTTGTTTAGGCTTGGTATTCTCCAAATATATTTCTTAGAACGTCCGAAATTTCGCCCAATGTGCAATTTGCTTCTACAGCAGCTATTACTGAAGGCATAATATTCTGTCCTGCATTAACAGCTTCTACAATTGCTGCCAAGCAGTTTTGTGCAAGTGCATTGTCACGATTTGCTTTTAGTGCTTTAATTTTTTCAATTTGCGCTTGTTGAATACTGGCATCTATTTTGAAAACAGGAATCTTATTGTTTTCATCTGATATAAATTCATTAACACCAACAATGATTTTTTCTTTTGATTCAATATCCTTTTGATATTTATAAGCACTATCGCTAATGCGCTGCTGCATCCACCCAGATTCAATTGCTGCAACAGATCCACCCATCTCATCAATTTGATGAATCAATTCGAGTGCTTTTGATGCAACTTCATTCGTTAAATTTTCTACAAAGTAACTTCCTGCTAAAGGATCAGCAGTTTCTGGTATGCCACTTTCAAAAGCTACAATTTGTTGCGTTCTCAAAGCAATCGTCGCTGCTTGTTCAGTTGGCAATCCTAATGCTTCGTCAAATCCATTGGTATGCAAGCTCTGTGTTCCACCCATTACAGCTGCAATGGTTTGTACGGTTACCCTTGTGATATTATTCAATGGTTGTTGGGCTGTTAATGTAGCGCCACCTGTTTGGGTATGAAAACGTAACATCATTGCTTTTTCATCTGTAGCACCTAAATCCTTCATCATCTTAGCCCAAATGGATCTAGCTGCTCTGAACTTAGCAACTTCTTCAAATAAGTTATTATGTGCATTAAAGAAAAAGGAAAGTCTTTTTCCAAAAACATTGATATCTAAACCTTTTGCTAAGGCGGCTTTTACATAGGCTTTACCATTACTCAGTGTAAATGCAATTTCTTGAACTGCTGTGCTTCCTGCTTCACGGATGTGGTATCCAGAAATGGAAATGCTATTCCATTTTGGCAAGTTGGAACTACACCATTCAAAAATATCTGTAATGATGCGCATGGAATGTCTTGGTGGATAGATATATGTACCTCTTGCTGCATATTCTTTTAAGATATCATTTTGTATGGTACCAGAAAGTTGCTTTAAATCGATGCCTCTTTTTTTTGCGACAGCAACATAAAGCGCCAATAAAATAAATGAAGTGGCATTGATGGTCATGGAAGTACTAATCTTATCCAATGGAATACCATCAAATAAAATTTCCATATCTTGGATAGAACAAATTGAAACGCCTACTTTACCAACTTCTCCATCTGCTAGTGCATGGTCTGCATCATAGCCAATTTGAGTTGGAAGGTCAAATGCCACACTTAAACCCATCACACCTTGAGATAATAGATAATGATAACGTTGGTTGCTTTCCTGTGCAGTGGAAAACCCTGCATACTGACGCATCGTCCATAATTTTCCACGATACATATCCTTTTGAACACCTCTAATATAAGGGTAGGTGCCTGGATCTGGAATTCCTTTTGATGTATCTGGAAGATCTAATGGGCTATAGACCTGCTTAATCTCAATCCCACTGTCCGTATGCTTCTTGTTTAATTCCATAGTTCAAATTACGAATTTTTGCTTGTTTTTGGACCTAATAATTTTCCTTTTTCGATAAATTTGAATCAAAACAATCCCTTTATAAGTGTTAATTTTGCATGGTAGTCTTTAAGTAGAATTTTGAATCTTTCAGGCTATATATTAAATACCAAATTTATGTCTACAATAACAGATACCTCTTTAACACCAGTGCATTTTACAGCTGGTGCGATAGAAGAAATTCAGCGTTTAATGAATGCTCCAGATTTTGACCAACAACAAAGATTAAGAGTGGGCGTAAAAGGGGGTGGATGTAGCGGAATGACCTATGTTTTAGGTTTTGATGTCACTACCGAAAAGGACCTTTTATTTACGATCGAAGGAATCCCATGTTGTATTGAAACTTCCCATCAGATATACTTATATGGGATGCAAATAGATTGGCAGGGTGGATTGAATAGCCGTGGATTTACTTTCACCAATCCCAATGCTTCGAGTACTTGTGGATGTGGAACATCTTTCGCAGTCTAAAGAAAAAATATATCATTATTACGCTCATTATTAGCACAAAAAAAGCCCCTCGAATTTCGAGGGGCTTTTTTAATATGTAATCAAAACAACTTATGCATTGTTAGCACTGTGTTTTTTTGCTTTTGGTTCTGAACCCAATGGCTTGTTCTTAGCAAAGTCTACTAATACTGGAGCCGCTACAAAGATAGAAGAGTAGGTACCAGTGATCACACCAATCAACATTGCGAATGCAAAACCTCTTGTAACCTCTCCACCAAAAATGAATAAGATTAAGATGGTCAAGAATACAGTCAATGAAGTCATAATTGTTCTAGATAATGTTTGGTTGATCGCTTTATTAATGATGGTTGCATTGTCTACACCTTTCATTAAATGACTATCCTCACGGATACGGTCATATACAATCACTGTATCATTCATAGAGAAACCAATGACCGTTAGGATGGCAGCAATAAAGTGCTGATCGATCTCTAATGGGAATGGAACCACTTCTCTTAAGAAACTAAATACAATCAAGGTTACAAATACGTCGTGTAATAAAGAGAAGATAGTACCTAAAGAATATCTCCAATCACGGAAACGAATAAAGATGTATAAACAAATTGCAATCAAAGCGAATATCGTTGCCTTAGTTGCACCTGCTTTTAAATCATCAGAAATAGAAGGCAATACTTTTTGTTGTTGTTGCTTGTATTGCTCGTCAAATTCTTTATAGGTTGTTCCAGCAGGTAATTGCTTCGCTAAACCTTTAAATAACAATGACTCTACTTCTTGATCTACATTATTTCCTTGATCTTTAATTTTGTATGAAGTTGTGATATTGATTTGGTTTTTAGTATCTACCGTTTTAATGATAGGTGCTTCACCAAATACTGCTTTTAATTCATTTCTTACTTCTTCAATATTCACCGCTTTATCAAATTTCACTGTGAAGCTACGTCCACCAGCAAATTCAACACCTTCGTCAAATCCGTTAAAGAAAGATGCGATACCACCAATCAATACAACTAATGATAAGATGTAAGCATACTTTCTGAATTCGATGAATTTGAAGTTTGCATTTTTAAATACACCTCTTGAAACTGCTGTGAAATATTGAAAATGTCTATTCTTACTTGTGTAAATATCAGTGATCAATCTAGAAACAAGGATACCACAGAATAAAGACAATAAAATACCAATGATCTGTGTAGTGGCGAATCCTAATACAGGACCTAATCCAAAATAAGCTAAGATGATTGCAGTTAAAAGCGTTGTAACGTGTGCATCCAATACAGGAGACATAGAACGCTTGTATCCATCAGCAACTGCTAATTGGTAGCTCTTTCCTTTGGTTAATTCCTCTTTAATTCTTTCAAATATAATTACGTTCGTATCCACGGCCATACCAATGGTCAATACCAAACCGGCAATACCTGGTGCAGTTAAAGTAAATCCTAATGCACTTAAGACACCAATCGTGAACAATAAGTTTAAGATCAATGCAATGTTTGCAACCCATCCACCTGTGTTGAAGTAAAGTAACATTAAAGCAAAAATCACCAAGAATGAAACGCCGAATGCCATTGCACCACCTTGAATTGATGCAGCTCCCAATGTTGGACCAACTTGTTGTTCAGCAACAATTTTAGCAGGAGCAGGTAGTTTACCACTCTCTAAAATTTGTGCTAAATCTTGTGCAGTTTTTAATGAGTAGTTACCAGATATTTGAGAATTACCTGTTGTAATAGCATCATTTACATTTGGTGCAGAATAAACGATATTATCTAACACAATAGCAATAGGCTTACCTACATTCTTAGTTGTCATTTTAGCCCAAATGCTAGTACCAATCTTATCCATGTTCATTTTGATGGCTACTTTTCCGCGCTCATCAAAATCTTGTGTTGCATTGGCAACATGGTCGCCTTCTAATTCAGCTAAACCATTTTCCAAAGTTTTGATGGCATATAATGCAAGCACATCTTTTGCTTTAGGATCTGATTCGTCTGGCTTGCCATACATGAATACCAAGTTCGATGGGAACTTAGATTTTACTTCTGGTAATGCAAGGTAAGCATTCAATACAGCTGAATCTTTTTTCAAAGTATAACCAATCTCAGCAGGGAAAACATACTGGCCATTTTTTGCTTGATATGGTTGTGTAAATTGAACGATTCTTAACAATGGATTTTTAGCCGCATTTGCTTTTGCGGTATCCACTTTAGCAACCGCATTTGAATCAACAATACCTGCATTGCTTAATTCAATTGCTTTATCAGCCGCTAAAATTGCAGTTTGGAAATCCTTGTTCTCAAAAGTATACACTTCAAAAAACTGAAGGTTGGCGGTAGATTGTAAATAAGAACGAACACGCTCTTTATCAGAAATACCAGCTAATTCGATATTGATAATCCCTTTGGTAGGATCTGGATTGATAGAAGGAGAAGCTAATCCAAATCGGTCAATACGGGTATTTAAAATTCTGTAAGTATTGTTGAATGCTTGAATAGATTGTTCTTGTAAATAGGCAGTTACAGTAGCGTCAGATGCATCAAACTTTAATTTACCATTGCTTCTGGTTGCGAATAATGGCGCTAAAGTTCCTGTTGGATTAGCCAGTTTATATTCAGCAGTAAACAAAGTGATTAAATCAGCGTTGCTGTTTGCTTTTTTGCTTACAGCATTGGCCAATGCGGTGTTAAATGCTGGTTCTTTAGAGTAGTTCGCCAAAGATTTGATTAGACCATCTAATCCAACTTCCATGGTTACACTCATACCACCTTGTAAATCAAGACCTAACAGCAATTCTTTTTCTTTAGCAGCAGCATAAGTAGTTAAGCCAAAGAATAGCTTAGTTTCCTTTGTACTGTCTAATAAGCGCTTGTAATACACTTTTTTAGCGTCAGCTACACTGTCATTATATAACAATTGTTGGTCTTTATCACTTGGATAAATCTGTTCTGCTTTAGGTAGTTTATTGACCCAAGCCGTTGCTTTAGCATCCATAGCTTTTTCATGTGTTCTAACGAACCAAGTAAAAGATAGTTGGTAAAGACAAATTAAAATAAGCGCAAATGTAAAAAAGCGCACTAATCCTTTGAGTTGCATAGTAGTTTGGTTAACTTTTTTTAGTCGGCAAATATAATGGAAACAAGCCTAAAACGAGCCCTATTTGACCATTATTTTGAGGTGATTCCTAGTCGATGCTCATTTCAAAATAAAGGGGAGAATTGGCTGGAATGTCCCTATTTGGATTTGGGCCATAAGCTAAAGAGGATGGTATGACCATTTTAATTTTTCCACCTTTACCAATCAAAGGAACGGCGATCTGCCAGCCAACAATTAAGTCCTTTAATGGAAAGGTAATGGTACCCTTGTCAAATTGGATGCCTGTCATCAATTTTCCTGTGTAAGTCATTGTTAATGAAGTACATAGATTAGGTTTTGTTGAATCACCAGGGGTGATGATTTGGTATAAAATGCCACTAGGGTGGATGGTATAAGTGATGCCATTGTTGTTACAAAAAGCAATCATCTGCGTTCTTTGAGTGGCTGAACTATCATTTTTATAGTTTGCTGTTATATTACAAGCAGTGGATTGTGGGTCATTATTGTCTGATTTACTACAAGCCGAAAAAAGGGCTATACCAACAAGGATAAAAAACAAGCTTAAAATGCTTGAATAAATTGTTTTTAGGGTGTTTTTTGGTGTCGATTGGATCATTAGGATGATTTTTTATTTTTTAAGTGCTTGATTTCGTTGAATCTTTGTTCGTTCATTTCCCAGGTAAATTGCTGGTAAATCCAGCCAAATCCTAAGGAAATCAATACAATGGCGATTAAAATCCAGATAATGTTGCCTCGGGAATTGGCTACCATGTTGGCTCTTTCATACCAGCCCATCTCCGCAATCAACAAGACTACAATGCCTATTAATAAACTGAAACTGAATCCTCTCAAAAAGGGTTTACGTTTATAATTAGGTAAACTGCGTTCTTTTTCCCAATAGGTATAAAAAGCGGCTTCGTCTGGGTGAATCATGCACAAATTTATGCATTGAAAGACTTATGTAATAAAAAGAACTTGGAAATGTTGACAAATAGCTAGCAGAGCTTTCAACTAAAATTACTAAGAAG